>DATKMG010000306.1:0-4885 GCA_035541995.1 Terriglobia bacterium | reverse complement strand
GATGAAAACAACACCTGCGGCATCGGAGACACGGTATCCATTGTGGAGACCCGTCCTCTGAGCAAGCGTAAGCGCTGGCGCTTGTTGGAAGTAATCCGTAAAGCCAGTTAGGCTTGCCGGCCCAACTGGCTGGCAGAAGCCGGAGGAGTCATTCGTATGATTCAGATGAGAACGATCCTTGAAGTCGCCGACAATTCAGGGGCAAGAAGGATTTCCTGTATCCTGCCCCTCGGAGGCTCGACTGGTAGCAAGGCCAGTCTAGGAGATATCATAACGGCTTCCGTCAAAGAGGCTGCCCCCGATTCCAACATAAAGAAAGGGAAAGTGGTGAAAGCGGTCATCGTCAGAACTCGAAAGGAGCACCGACGTCGTGACGGCTCCTATATCCGGTTTGATCAGAATGCGGCTGTGTTGATCAATGAGACCGGGGAACCCATTGGGACCCGCGTATTCGGTCCGGTGGCGCGTGAGTTGCGTGACAAGAAGTTTCTTAAAATCGTTTCCCTGGCCCCGGAGGTGATCTAACGTGGCTGAACGCCAGCACATTCAATTCCGCAAGAATGATCAGGTGAAAGTCATTGCTGGTAAGGATCTAAACAAAGTCGGCCGCATCCTGCGAGTTATGCCAGGCACGCGGAAAGTAGTTGTGGAGGGAGTGAGCTTCCTCAAGCGGCACACTCGTCCTAACCCCGCCAAGAACATCAAAGGGGGCATTGTCGAGCGAGAGGCTCCGGTTGATGTCTCCAACGTCATGATTGTGTGCGGCTCGTGCGAGAAGGCCACTCGAATCGGGCACACTTTCCTTTCTGACGGGAAAAAGATCCGGGTTTGCCGGAGGTGTGGAGCATCGCTGGATAAGTAGGTTGAGACAAGGCCAACCTTGAGGAGTGTGACCTTTCATGAGCCGTCTTAGGGACTTCTATCAAAAACAGATCGTGTCTGCTCTGCAGAAAGAGTACAACTATCGCAATATCATGGCTGTCCCCAAGCTGGACAAGATTGTCATCAACATGGGAGTTGGTGAGGCCATCCAGAACTCGAAACTGATGGATTCGGCGGTGGAGGAACTGGCTGCTATTACCGGTCAACGCCCTGTCATTACCCGAGCCAGGAAATCAATCGCATCGTTCAAACTCCGCAGGGATATGCCGATCGGTTGCTCGGTAACCCTTCGAGGCGAGAGGATGTATGAGTTTTTCGATCGTTTGGTCAACATTGCCCTGCCGCGAGTCCGCGATTTTCGAGGGTTGTCTACCAGGTCCTTTGACGGGCGGGGAAACTATACTATTGGTTTGAGAGATCAGCTGATCTTTCCCGAAATCGACTACGCAAAGGTCAGCAAGATAAAAGGTATGAATGTCTGCCTGGTGACTACGGCCAAGACAGACGATGAAGCACGATCCCTGCTGCGCATGCTGGGGTTGCCCTTCCGAAGCAAAGTAAGCAGTGAATAGTGGTCCGTGATTAGTGAGAAGCGGAACGACGAATTTCAGACTTATGTAATTTCAGGAGCTTGATATGGGCAGGTAGGGTTCTTGGCCCTTGACCACTGGCCACTGACCTCTAACCACCAAACTGAGGTTTCTATGGCGAGAACTTCACACGTCGCAAAGGCAAGGAAAACTCCCAAGTTCAAGGTGCGTCAACACAATCGCTGCAAACGCTGTGGACGTCCTCGAGGATACCTGCGCAAATTTGAGATTTGCCGGCTCTGTTTCCGTCAGCTTGCCTTGCGAGGTGAACTGCCGGGAGTAATCAAAGCCAGTTGGTGAGAGGCCCTCGCTCGACGGGGCCTACGATTTCTTTGAGGAGCTTAAAGAATGAGTTTGACAGATCCCATTGCTAACTACTTGACCTTGATTCGCAACGCCCTACAGGCAAAGCATCAGAAGGTCGATATCCCATCTTCCAAGCTCCTCGTGGAAATGACCAAGATCCTTAAGGAAGAGGGATTTATTACTAACTTCAAGGTGACTGAGGAAGGCAGTCGGAGCATTCTCAGAATCTACTTGAAGTATGGGGCCAAAGGGGAGCGAGTCCTTTCGGGATTACAGCGAGTTTCACGCCCCGGTTGCCGGGTCTACGCATCTAAAGAAGAGATTCCAATGATCCTGGGAGGATTAGGGGTCAGCATTGTCAGTACTCCTAAAGGCGTGTTGACTGGAGCTCAGGCGCGTAAAGCAGGAGTCGGCGGAGAAGTACTCTGCAACGTCTGGTAATCGGACTTGGAGAGCAGTGGGTATTTAAGAGCAGCGGCCTGAAGAGTTATAAAGTGGCTTAGGTACAAAATTTATGTCAAGAGTTGGAAAAAAGGTTATCCCCATCCCCAGTAATGTGAAAGTCAAGCTCGACGATGGCATCGTTGAGGTTCAAGGACCCAAAGGGATACTGAAGACCCCTATTCCGCCTGGAATTCATTTTGAAAAGGAAGATGGCAACTTGGTGGCGAAGCGGGAGTCTGAGGCCAAGGAACAAAAGGCCCTGCATGGTCTCGTCCGTAGCTTGGTGGCAAATTCCGTGACAGGTGTGACCCAGGGTTTTCAGAAAGAATTGGAGATCGTTGGTATCGGATACCGAGCTGAACTCAGGGGGAAGTCAGTGGTTTTCAGCCTGGGGTATTCCCACCCCATTGAGTATCCCATCCCGTCGGGAATCGTAATCGCGGTCGAGAAGCAGACACGCTTGACTATCTCTGGATCCGACAAACAAAAGGTCGGACAAGTGGCTGCTTCGATCAGGTCCTTGCGAAAGCCAGACCCGTACAAGAACAAGGGCATCCGGTATGCTGGGGAGATCTTGAAGAAGAAAGTCGGTAAGACAGGAGCCAAGTAACCAGAGTATCGATGTGACAAGGGAAAGACAGAGAGGGAAAAGGATTGCAGGTTTTTTCTCTTGGCTCGATATCCATTTGTTATCAAAGGGAAATAAGGAAGATGGCCAAGCATTCGTCAAAGAGTGACACGCGTAAGCGAATTCACCTTCGCATCCGCAAGAAGGTCTCCGGGACTCAGGCACGCCCTCGCCTTTGCATTTACCGGTCGTTGAACCATATCTATGCGCAGATTGTCAACGACGACGAGGCTAAGACTCTAGTGTCGGCTTCAACCCTAGACAAGGAAATCCGCGAGAAGACAAAGTCTGGAGGCAATTTGGCGGGAGCCAAGGTGGTCGGCGAAGAGTTGGCCCGCCGCGCCAAAGCCAAAGGGATCGAAACCGTGGTTTATGATCGTGGCGGTTATCGTTACCACGGTCGTGTCAGGGTTCTAGCCGAAGCAGCCCGAGAAGCAGGGCTGGCTTTCTGATTGATTTCGGGATTGGAGAATCGCCGAATTGAACCGATCGGGAGCGTCCAACTGCCTTGGGAGATCGTCGAAAATAGGGAGGACTTTTGGAACCTAAAATTGAACCAAGCACGCTGCAATTGAAGGATCAGGTAGTTTCGATTAACCGCGTGACCAAAGTGGTGAAGGGGGGAAAGAACCTCAGCTTCAGCGCATTGGTAGTGGTGGGTGATGAGAATGGAATTGTGGGTTTTGGCAACGGAAAGGCCAGGGAGGTCCCACAAGCCATCCGCAAAGCAGTAGAGGCGGCCAAAAAGAATTTGATCAGGATCCAAATGATTGGAACCACCATCCCCCATCTCGTAATTGGACAGTTTGGATCGGGCAAAGTCCTTTTGAAGCCTGCGCCTGAGGGAACGGGTGTCATTGCGGGCGGGCCGGTTCGAGCGGTTATTCAGGCAGTTGGCATCCAGAACGTCCTCACCAAGTCGATCGGCAGCCCGAATCCTCACAATGTTGTCAAGGCTACCATCGACGGACTCAAGCGGTTGAAAAATGCCGGTGAAGTGGCCCGCTTGCGCGGGAAATCTCCAGAGGAGGTCTGGCAGAAGTAAAGGCATGAATTCCCATGACACTCATATTAAGCCAATGAAGATCAAGCTGGTTAAAAGTGGAATAGGTTTCCCTAAGAAGCAAAAGCAGGTAATCCAGGGGTTGGGATTTCGACGGCTCAATCAGGTAATCGTGTGCCCCGACACGCCGCAAATTCGAGGAATGGTTTTCAAAATCCGACACCTGGTCGAAGTCCTGAACGACTAATGGGGAGGAGAAGTTACTATGATTGGGCTGCACAACCTGCGCCCCCCTGCCGGTTCCACCCAGGCGAGAAAACGCCGTGGCCAAGGTATGGGAACGGGCTTGGGAAAGACTGCGGGGCGCGGAAGCAAAGGACAGAAATCACGTTCCGGTTCCCGGACTCGACGCGGCTTTGAAGGTGGACAGATGCCCTTGCACAGGCGCTTGCCCAAACGGGGGTTTACCAACGTCTTCAAGAGGGAAATTGCCGTCGTCAATCTTGATCGCTTGAAGGGTTTTCCGGCCGGGTCTCAAGTGACTCCTGATGAGTTAAAAAGGGCCGGCATCATTAAGAACATAAAGGATGGGGTTAAGATCCTCGGAAAAGGCGCTCTTCCTCATCCCTTGAACATTTCAGCTCACTTTTTCAGTGAGAATGCAAAAGAGAAGATCACCCAAGCAGGGGGCAAAGCAGAGGTTATCCAGTGATTGAGAGTCTTCGAAACATCTGGAGCATGCCGGATCTGAGGAAGCGGATTCTGTTTACTCTGGGGCTTCTGGCAGTTTATCGTGTTGGAGCTATCATCCCGACACCGGGAATCAACACGGCCGTTCTTCGTTCATTCTTTGAGCAAAACCGCGGCACGGTCTTCGGGTTCCTGGACCTGTTTTCGGGCGGGAATCTTCGTAATTTCACAATATTTGCTCTGGGGATTACACCTTACATTACCGCGTCTATCATCCTGCAACTTCTGACAGTGGTCTGGCCGTTCCTGGAGAAGCTATCAAAAGAGGGGGAGCTCGGTCGT
>DATKMG010000305.1:0-4804 GCA_035541995.1 Terriglobia bacterium | reverse complement strand
GACCACCGACTACGCTCAAGTCTGGAGCGAAAGCCTGTTGAAGACTCCCAGCAACGGCGGTGTAGTAACCTACACCTTCACCAACCCCATCCCGGCCGATGCCAAGGGGAGTTTCACGGTGGGTGTGGAAGGGTACCGTTCCATTACGCTGCAACCCGGAACAACCAGTGAACACGCGGGTGTGCGGGATGTCGGATTCAATGTGGTTCAAACCTTTGCCGTCACGGACCCGGCACCGGTTGCACGAAGGGTAGTGGTTAGCCAGGACAACTGCAACACTTGCCATGGCAGCATTGCACTGCATGGGACGATTCGTCAGAACGTGCAGTATTGCCAGCTCTGCCATAATGCCAATGCCGACGACAAGCCCTTCCGCAAGCCAGCGGACTATCCCACGGAGTCTATCCACTTGAAGACGATGGTCCACAAGATTCACACGGGCGAGAATCTTGAAACCCAATTCACCATCATCGGATTCCAAGGATCTGTGATCAATTTCAACGACGTCACCTATCCGGGCGATCGCCGGAACTGCCAAAAGTGTCACGTGGACGATTCGAATCAGATCCCGCTTCCAGACGGGGTTCTGCCTTCGGTGGCGCCACGCGACTATATCAATCCAATGCAACCGACGGCTGCGGCTTGCCTCTCCTGCCACACTGGCAAGGATGCTGCGGCACATGCGCTGATTAACACTTCTTCGACTCTCGGTGAGTCCTGTACAGTTTGCCACGGACAGGGTGCCGAGTTTTCGATCGATCAGGTACATGCCCGGTAATCCTGAAACCAGGATCCGGCTCTGATGGGACGAGCGCAAAACCTGCCTTTCAAGGCACAAGGACAAGTTGGATTTCCACTTCTTGTTCTTGTGCCTTCGTCTTGTTAGTATGGCCTGACCGGTCGGTTAAACGGGGCAGTAGTGGGACGGTTCCTACTATTCTAAGTCGAGAGGACCCACCTGTATGTACAGTTGTAGATGCAGTAGACCCTTTCTGGTTCTCGTAACGCTGGCTGTACTTTCCTCCGGCTTCTGGAGCGTCCTTGCGCGGGGTCAGCAAAGTCAGACTCCAGCTGAACCCAAGAAGCCAGCCTCTTCCAGCGAGGCTCCCTCGACTAAGGCAGAATATGCCACCAGCTCTGCCTGTACTGCCTGCCACGACGAATTGTCCAAGAAGTTTCTTCGAAACCCTCATCAGGCTCTGGAAGTCTTAGCGGATAGCAAGTGGAAGGACCGGGCCTGCGAAGCTTGCCATGGCCCGGGGCAAGCGCATATCGACGCCGGCGATGGCAGCCAGATTTTCTCCTTTGTTAAAGAGCCGATGAATGTCGCCAACGATCGGTGTCGTTCTTGTCACGGCGTGCATCCCCAATTAGCCGCGATGCCCAACAGCATGCACGGGAAGAATCAGTTGGCCTGCATCGAATGCCATTCTATCCACGAGGCGAAACATCCGGTCCATCTCTTGTCCAAGGCCCCCCCGCAACTCTGCAGCAGGTGCCACAGTGAGATCTTTGCTTCGTTTGGCAAGCCCTTCAGCCACCACTTGAGAGAAAACGCTCTAAGCTGTGTTGACTGTCATCTGCCGCACCAGGGATTTGGTATCAAACCAAAAATGGTGAGTAATCTTCAATTGCAGCCTGCTCAGGGAAACGAGTCAGCCTGCATGAAGTGCCACACCAACCTCCGTGGACCTTTTGTTTATGAGCACTTTCCCATCCGGACAGATGGCTGCATGTCATGTCACGAACCCCATGGCTCGACCAACCCCAAGATGCTGACCCGCAACCAGGTCCAATTTCTCTGCCTGGAATGCCACTCTTTTACTTCCGGAGTCACTACGGCCACTCAGCCTCCCTCATTCCACAACCTGCAGAGTCCGCGTTACCAGAACTGTACGACCTGTCACGTGAAGATCCACGGCTCCAATGTGAGTCCGACATTCATGCGCTAAAGGAGGGGGGACGATGAACAAAAGGAAAACAAGCACAATGCGAAGATTGCCAGAGACTCCTCTCCTGTGGGTACTATTGCCAGTTTTTGCGGGAGCTTCTCTCTTCATCGGAACATTGTTTGCACAAGAAACTAAGGCTCCCCCCACTCCCGCTCCGGCTACGGACCAGCCGGCCGACGAGGGAACTGGAAAAGAAGTCACAGGCTCAATCGATATCGGTTACCGGTGGAAGGCCGGGTTTGACGGGAATGAAGACATGTATCGCAGCATCGTTAACCTCGGCCAGGGTCCCAGGCTGTTGGGTGCCAATCTGAGCATTGCGGATCCTCTCGGTAAAGGAAAATACGTAGATCGCCTTCAGTTCAACGCCAACTCTTGGGGGGGTGACCCATACAACACGGCCCGCTTGTTTGCAGAAAAGACGGGTGTCTACCAATTCTCCTTCGACTACCGAAACATCAAATATTTTAACAACATTCCCGTCTTCGCCAATCCGCTACTGGGGCAAGGAATTTACACAAGCCAGCAGGCCTTTGACTCTGAACGAAGAACATCGGATTTTCAATTGACATTCCTCCCGGGTAAGACTTTATCGCCTTTCATCGCCTATTCTCGCGATTCTGGCTTTGGCCCTGGCATCACAACTTTGGCCGGAGACGGCAACGAATTCCCGGTTTTCAATCAGCTTCGGGACACATCAGATTACTATCGCGGCGGGATTACACTGAACCTTTCCCGTGCCAACATCCTCTTCGAACAAGGGTATCTCACCTTTAAAGACGATCAGAGAATCTATCAGTCGGGGGGAACGAATACTGGCAATCGGCCTAATCCGTTGCTCGGCCAGGACATCATATTAAATGAACTCGATCAGAATTATCACGTGAGGGGCACTACCCCGGTCACTCGTGTGCAGGCCACGGCAATCCCCTGGACCAAACTCACCATGACCGGCCGATTTGTCTATAGTCGGCCATCAACCGATTTCAACTATGACCTGCGGTCTGCAGGAAATTTCCTTTCTGTTGAGCTTTTTCGGATCTATGCGCAGGAATGGGATTCGGCATCGGCCAATTCTGATCGACCCCATGAATTGGGGGACTTTCAGGTCGAATTCCGTCCTCACAATCGGATTCGCATCCTTGAAGACATCACGGTCGACCATTTTGATGGTACCGGCAGTTCATCTCTGGCACGCTCGCTGGCAGGCACGCAACCCCTCATTGGACCGCCCGATCCGAATAACACATACAATGCGAGTTCAGCCGACTCGACCGGACTGAAATTTGGATTGAACCAGAACCAGGTTGAGGCAGTCGTCAATATAACTCCCCGCCTAAGTGTCCGTGGGGGCAATCGTTATATCTGGTCCGACTCGACGATTACTTTGAACGATGAAATCAACAAAGTGAGTTTGACCCGTAACATTGCCCTGGCTGGTTTCAGCTATCGCCTCCCCCGCAAGGCCAGCCTGTCTTTAGATTTCGAGGACGGCACCGGCAGTCGTATCTATACGAGAACCGACAATATAGATTATAAAAAGGTCCGCGTGCGCGGCCGTTACCAGTTTTGGGATTCGCTCATGGTCAGTGGGTCCTTCAATTTGATGAACAACGAGAATGGGCAGTCAGGGATCAACTACGACTTCAAGAGCCATGGGTTTACGATCGCGGCCTCTTACACGCCCAAGGGCAACGACCGGTTCGTAGCCAATCTTCAGTACTCCCGGTCTGACTTGAATTCCGACATCCTATACATCATCCCTCAACTTTTGACTTCCGCTCACTCGCTATACATTGCAGATAGCAACTATGGTGGCGGAGACGTCGACGTGAAGGTGGTTCGAAATGCCCGGGTGAGCTTTGGCGGGGCTTTGATCAGTACAAACGGAAACCTTCCTTTGAAGTTCTATCAACCCCATGCCGGTTTTGTCGTGCCTCTGCAAAGGCATGTCGCATTGGTGGCTGATTGGCGCTATTACCGGTATAAGGAAAGCAACTTAGCGCTCCAGAATTTCAAAACCAATTTGATCACCGGGGGGTTTCGTTTCACCTATTAAGTCCATCAACAGCCCTGGGCTCGTGATTGTGAATTGGGCTCCCAGAGTTGTTTTTGGAAGAGACCTTTGACTTTCACCCCCCACCCTGAACTCCCACATTTCTCCCTGCTCTCTTCAGGGGTGCAATCAAAAGTGGCGGACAAGAAGGGTGGAAGACGTCCTGAAAGGACGAAGGAGACTAGCCAGGGGTTGAGCGGCGACGCCGTTCGCCGCGATACCCCTGGTAACGGATTCCCAACGAGTTGGCACCCTGAAGGGGTGGTGCGGGACTCTCCTGTCACTCTTCCAAGGTGCCCTGGAGATTGGACATTTTTGAAGCGGCGTGAGGCCGGGGTCGCCGAGCCCCAGCTCGGCAACCGTGCCGACGTGGGCGTCGGCGATCCCAGGCGGTCCTTAGTAGCTCAGGACAGCCGTCCCCGCCTCTGGCTACTTTCTTTCCGAAGGTTACCCAAGCTTTCAGCTTCGGGACGTGCAGCCGTCAACATGCATTCTGTCCGCCACTTTTGATTGCATCCTCCCTTCAACATCAATTTGAACCTGCTGCCTAAAGAGTGTAATCTGCTTCCGGATCCTCAATTCCCAGAAGGAGGCTTACTCCGTGAGTTTCATCCAGAAGCATCTCTTGCCGGGGGAACAAGTTCTTTACATATCGGGCAAGCACTGGAAGATTTTTTTGCCCGCTGCTTTGCTTTTGACCTCTGGCATCGTATTCCTGGTTCTTTATCTCATGCACCGGGAATTAAGGCTTCTAATATACGCCGGCATTGCTTTGGCCATACTCGCTACCCTTCTC
>DATKMG010000304.1:0-18051 GCA_035541995.1 Terriglobia bacterium | reverse complement strand
ATTTCTGCTCCTTTGGCTGCAGCTACCATGCCATCGCTGAGCATGCCTGAAAGCCGCTCGAGCGATTCATAGGTGCCGGGACGCTTCAGGATTTTCAGAGTGGTGATTCCCGCAGTTACCGCCAATGGGTTGCCAGACAGGGTCCCGGCCTGATAGACCGGCCCAACCGGGGCAACACACTCCATGACATCGCGACGACCTCCATAAGCGCCAACCGGTAATCCACCCCCAATGATCTTGCCAAGTGTGGTCAGGTCGGGCGCTATGCCGAGGAGTTGTTGAGCTCCTCCATAAGCGACTCGAAAGCCCGTCATGACTTCGTCAAAGATCAACAGGCTGCCACTCTCCGCTGTGACTTGACGCAATCCCTCCAAAAACCCCGGCTCGGGAGGAACACAGCCCATATTGCCCGCCACCGGTTCAACAATGACGGCGGCAATCTGCTGGGGGTGCCGGGCGATGGTGTCCTTCACCGCAGAGAGGTCGTTGAAGGGGCAGGTCAGGGTAAGTTTAGCCAGTTCCACAGGGACGCCCGGGCTGTCAGGTAAGCCCAACGTGGCGACCCCTGATCCTGCTTTGACAAGAAAACTGTCCCCATGGCCATGATAGCATCCTTCGAACTTGATGATCAGCGCGCGTCGTGTAAAGCCTCGAGCCAACCGAATCGCTGCCATGGTGCTTTCGGTTCCGGAATTGGTAAGCCGAACTTTCTCTATGGATGGATAGGCCGCACAAATTAGTTCCGCCAGCTCAATCTCTCCTTCAGTGGGCGCTCCAAAGCTGATCCCTGTTTCCAAAACCTGGGAGAGAGCTTCCATGACTTCGGGGTGACAATGTCCAAGGATCAGGGGACCCCAGGAACAAACGTAGTCGATGTATTCATTCCCGTCCACATCAAAGAGACGTGAACCCGCTCCCCTGGAAATAAATAGGGGATTACCATCGACTGCCTTGAAGGCACGAACGGGAGAATTGACGCCTCCCGGTATCGTCTTCTTGGCCACTTCAAATAGTTGCTTCGACGTTTCGTTCAAAAATCCTCCTGACACGACTGGTTCATCAGGGAAGGAGGGTCCTCGACTGAGGGTGCACTCTTTAACTCAATAACCGAACTGCTTCTTTGGCAAAATAAGTAATGATCATGTCGGCACCGGCTCGTTTGATGCAGGTCAGCGATTCCAGGATGATGCGGTCCTTGTCTAACCATCCCTTCTGAAACGCCGCTGTCAGCGAGGCAAACTCTCCGCTAACCTGGTAAGCAGCCACCGGGAGATCAAATTCCGTTTTTACTCGATAAATCACGTCAAGGTAAGGCAGCGCCGGCTTGACCATCACGATATCGGCCCCCTCCTCAATGTCCAGCGCCACCTCGCGGACGGCTTCCCGCTGATTGGCCGGGTCCATCTGGTAGGACCGACGGTCTCCGAACTTGGGAGCAGAATCGGCAGCTTCCCGGAAGGGTCCGTAAAACCCCGAGGCGTATTTGGCTGCATAGGAAAGAATCGGGACACTCTCAAAGCAATGCTCGTCGAGTAATTCTCGAATCGCGCGAACACGACCGTCCATCATGTCGGACGGCGCAATCACGTCTGCACCGGCCTTGGCATAAGCAAGAGCGGCCTTAGCTAGCAATGCCAGGGTTGCGTCATTGTCGACATCCCCTTCTCGGATTGGGCCGCAATGCCCATGGGAGGTGTATTCACACAGGCAAACGTCTGTGATCACGAGCAATTTCGGTGTTGCCGACTTGACTGCGCGAACGGCCTGAGGGATGATACCGTCTTCTGCGTAAGCTCCACTTCCGGTTTCATCTTTGCTTGAGGGCAAGCCAAATAGCAAAACTGCAGGGATACCCAGTCGCTCAAGCTGGCTACACTCCTCAACGAGCAACTCGATCGATAGGTTATAGTTTCCCGGCATTGAGCTGATTTCCTTCTTAACGCCTCGACCTGGACACACGAACAGAGGGTAAATGAAATTTGATGGGGATAGGCGAGTCTCCTGAACCATGGATCGCAGTGTTCCGTTAATACGAAGCCGTCTGGGGCGATAATAGGGGATTTTCATTGGATCACCTGTCCTGTCGATTTCATCCTCATCACGAATCCGTGAGAAAGACGCCGGCCTCTTTGTTAGAATTGGCCGTGATTCCCTTTATTTCCTCAGACTGTAT
This sequence comes from Terriglobia bacterium, assembly GCA_035541995.1. Taxonomy (GTDB): domain Bacteria; phylum Acidobacteriota; class Terriglobia; order Versatilivoradales; family Versatilivoraceae; genus DATKMG01. The sequence goes on along the minus strand of DATKMG010000304.1, from coordinate 15,878 downwards.
CCAATCGATGCTTGCAAGGCAATGTCGTTCTCTTCCTGAGGGTGAATACAGCTTACGGCTAAAAAAGACGCTCTTGCCTGCGCATATTTCCGAATGACCCTACATTCTTCAAGGAAAAGGTGAAGCGAATTTGTGACTCGTTCTGATAGGTTGGACCAAACTGTCGCAATCCTATCTGGCGCAGTTCCATGGCGATGCCGCAGCAGTCCCAATTGTAGGCCAGCTGGCCTGCGAGATATTGTCGGGTCTCGCTAGTGAAGTCGTATGCCACGCTTAGTGCAGCATTGATCCCTCGCCGCGTGAAGTTGCCGTAACCGCCCATAACTCGAATCTGGTTGGAGAGACGCTGCTCAGGGGGGAGGTTCTTGGTATTGTAATACGTGAGTGCAACAAAGTTGTTCGCTATGTACACCCAACTGCTGACACTGGAGGCCCGAAGGGTGTGAATCTTGGGATCGTAATCCGTGCGGAAGTCCACAATGTAATGCAGTGCCGGAGTAAAGCGGACGCGAGTAATCAGCGGCGAGAAGTGTCGATACTGATCCAGGAAGCCAAAGGCGGTCAGCAGATTGACCGGGTAAAAAACGTTGGGGAGACCCGGGACCAGTGCGTTTCCAAAAGTCGGATCAAAAAAGTAAATCTGCCCGATTCGAACCGATAAGAACTCGCTGGTGGTCGTCCCCCCGTCCGAAGTGGGGCGGCGGGAAAAGAAGCGGTTGTTGAGGAAATACTCAACTTGGTTGGTGTTGCTGAGGACGTCACGCTCGTCAAAAAGTATCGTCTGGTTGAATTCATTCACTCCAGTGACAAACCGGTAATTCACTTCCGGTTCGACCACGTGTTTGTATCGCTTCTCTCCGATCTCGAAGATTTTTGCCAAACTGGGTCCATGGAACTTCCCTTGAAGGTCAAACGCCGAGCGAGCCAAGTTGTTTGGGGAGACTCCAGTCGGAGTGCCCAGGGCCAGGCGTTCGGAATAAAACGTCTCTCGGACGGCCACAGAGGGAGTGAAACTCATTCCTCGAAACCTGAATAGCGGGAATGTCACTCGCGGATAGAAATCAAACCGCTGCACCACGGGAGGAGTCTCCACCTTGGAATCTGTGCGACTCAATCCATCCACGGCTGAATCGAAAGAGAAATAGACGGGCCATTCCTTGACTTGATGGGCACGACTGAAGAAATCAAAGCTGGGAAGCGTCCGCGTGGTTACGGGTGTCGGGGAATATAAAGTTGAGCGATGCTCGCCGAAGAAATTCACACTGTACGTGGAGAAACTTTTTGTGAGAAACCCCCACGAAACCTGATCAGGCCGAAAAATAGTGTTGAAGGAACTTCCCCAGACCTGGCGGAAGGTCTGAGAACTAACCACGTCGACGTTCACTACGCCGCGAAAGCCATTTTCAAAAATGTTGTCGGCAAGGATCCTGGCGCTTTGCCCGCCCTGGCCCAGACGGTCGATGACGAAGAACTCTTGGGCAAAGATGTGACTTTTCTCCCCGGGCCTGGCGCGAAACTCTAATTCGCCGGCTCCTCCCCGCAAGGAAAAATACTCCCCCGTGACTAAGAGGTCCGCACTCCTGCCCAAAGTCTGGTAATAGGAATCCCGGAAGGAGCGCCCTTTTGTGTTGGAATTCCCGGTCGACGGAAGTAGAAATCCGCTCTTTCGGCTGGTGTCGACGGTGGGAACCTCCATGTAGGGACTGAAGAAGATTGGAACCTTCTTGACCCGAAAAAAGGAATGCCTCATCTTAATATTGCTGTCGACCTTCAAGAGCCCATTCTTCACCGAGAAACTCCACTTGGGAACCCGGTCTTCGCAGGCGGTTACAGTGCCATCCTTGACACGATAGGTATCCTCCGACAGTTTCTCAATCTCTCTGGCTACAAAAAAGAACCCGGGATCGACCCTTCCTTTGACCTCATAAAAGGTGCCAGTCTTGGTTCCAAAGTTGAATTTAAAATGCTCGCCATTGACTTTTTGCTGACCCTGCTCGAAGTAGACGTTCCCTTCTCCTTCCACGTCCTGGGTCTCGTCGTTTCCGTGTATTTCATCTGCTTTTAAGAGCATATCCTGGTAGTGGACCTCCACATTGCCCTTCGCCATGAATTCGTGCTTCGCGGTCCTATGTTGCTCACGTGCTTCTATGGTCATGGCGTTGCCGCTCTGAGAAGACGAAGCAGTTTGACCAGGGAGTGGGGAAGTGGGGGCTTGGCCTGTTGTCACCGGACCCCATACGAGGAGAAGCAACACTGGGAGCAGGTTGAGGCCTCTACCCAGCAACCAGCATCTTTCAAACCGACGTTGAGGGAAGGGAAAGATGGGTGGTTTGCGCAAATGAAACCCAATTGAAAAGCGTCGCCAGCAGATCGACAGTCAATACAGAACCAGTAATCTAGCATGCACTCAGATGGATTTCAATATTGCCGCCTTAAGGCCCTTTTGCTAACATGCTGCTGGTCCGTTGTATCAATTCCCGAGTAAATGTGTCCCATCTGATTACCGTACCTAACTAGGCGAGCGCGTGCCCCCTGAAGTAACTTCACAGAAATGTCCCTCCTGCACTACGGCGAATCCGCTCACCGCGTCCGCTTGTTCCCAGTGTGGACGACCTTTAGTCGTGTTGACCCAGGCCGCTAGCTTGGCGGACAGCATCATGGAACTAAAGACATCTCGTCAAGGTACAAAAAAGTCTGACGAGAAGAATGGGTCCCTGGACGGAGTCCGACAGGTTCTCGATCGGGAGATTGTCCGCCCCCAGGGAGGGGTTCAACGGACCGGGACAACACGAGTCGACCCACCCTCCAGGCCTGAGTATCACCCTTTGGCCGAACGGGCATTGGAGAAAGTGAATCGCGCTCGCCTCGAGAAGGAATCCCTTCGTCGCTCTGATATTCTCGAGAGCAAAGACCCCCAGCCTGAAGTGGAGCCGCCCAAACTGCAAACCCCAATTGCTTTGGCGGCCAGGAAGGTCAACCGTCAGATTAATCCAAACAGAGGCAAGGTCGAGAGGATTGAAATCAATTTAAGCCAGGGGGTCCTGCCATTTGAGGATGCTGTGCTTCCGCACAGTGCTCCTCAGGAAGATGCGCTTTCAACGGGCCTGACGGCAGCTCCCCTAGCTGCGCGCGTGATGGCCGGGACAATTGACGCCCTATTCGTTTTTGGGTGCTTCCTCTTATTTCTAGGAATCGTATTCTTTGTGCCGGATTTTTCGTTCCCGACGAAATCTTCGCTCCTAGGATTGGCTTTTGTTCTTGTGTTGCTGTCTGTTTCCTACTCGTTCTTATTCATTATGACGGGTGCCCAGACTTTGGGTATGGAGTACGAGAGTCTGAAGGTGGTTAGTTTTGACGGTCGAACCCCTTCGTTGAAGGGAATTGGATTGAGAGTGTTCGGTTCTTTCACTTCTCTCGGATGTTTTATGCTGGGATTCATCTGGGCCTTCTTTGATCCTGATCGTTTGACCTGGCATGATCGCATTTCCAAAACGCTGATAGTCCAAAGAAGAGAATGTCCTTCCAAGCAAACAGAGTCGGTTCAGCTAAAATGAACTTGACTTTCATTTTCATTTAAGGTTTGATATTCCTTTAAGTTCGATAATCTCATTGAAATCTTTCGGCTTGAGTGGGCTCCAGTCCCAAATTATCCTGATAATGGGGGTATCGGATGTTAGAAGGGTTCGTCATTACCTTGAGAGAAGGGATGGAGGCCTTTCTTATTGTCGGGTTTTGCTTGGCTTATTTACGGAAGAGCGGTCGACGGCACCTGGAGAAAGCTGTATATTGGGGGATCGCTGTTTCCCTTGTCCTATGTGCTTCCGCCGGAGTGCTTCTCTACCGGGCAACCTTCAACCAGTCTTATTGGGAGGCTATTTTCTCGCTGGTGGCTGCGCTCTTTGTAGGGACCCTTACCCTACATATGTGGCGGGCTTCACGAAGGCTCAAGAAGGAGATCCAAACGCGTCTGGAGCTGGCTTCCGCCAAAAGCGGCAGACCTGCCGCCTATTTGGGCGTCTTCATTTTCACCGTCCTGATGATTTCTCGGGAGGGCATTGAAACGTCCCTGCTGCTTGGTTCATTGATGTTCCAGGCACAGGCCCGACCCGTACTAGCTGGGGGCATGCTGGGTCTGTTAGCCGCCATTGGGATGGCTTTCTTGTGGGCGCATTATGGACGGCGAATCAATCTGCCCCGTTTCTTTCAGGTAACAGCTCTCTTTCTGCTGATCTTTGTTGTCCAGTTGCTGATCTATTCGTTCCACGAATTTGCCGAGGCTTCACTTTTTCCCAACAGCGAATATCTTCATCGCATCACCGAACCCTACGGGCCTGACGGTAGGTATGGAAAGTTTCTAACGTATTGCTTGGTCCTGATTCCGGCAGGGTGGCTGCTTATCTCCTCAACGCTGACGAGAAGAAGGAACCAGCCCAGGAGTCTGGCCGCCCTCCAGTCCCTTGATTCGGTGGAAAAGCCAGTCTTATCGACAACCGAAAGGGCCCTTCACTGTGGAAAAAGTAATTAAGTCCGATGCCCAATGGAAGAAGATTCTTACCGCCAAACAATACCAGGTGACCCGCCGGAAAGGCACAGAACCCGCATTCAGCGGGGAGTACTGGAACACGCATGACCGAGGAATATTCCGCTGCGTCTGCTGTGGGAATGATCTGTTCTATTCAGACCAGAAATTTGATTCCGGGACGGGTTGGCCGAGTTTCTGGAATCCTGCCGCCAAAGAAAACATCCGAACCATGATCGACAACCGCTTACCTGTGCCGCGAATTGAAGTCCTTTGTAGCCGCTGTGACGCCCATCTCGGACATGTATTTGAAGACGGACCGGAACCGACCGGACTCCGTTATTGCATTAACTCCGCCGCATTAACGCTCGTCCGACCCCCAAAGGAGTGACCTTCTTAATGTATCTCCTCGAAGTCAGAATACTCCTGCTCGATAATAAAGTGCTTGTCCTTTAGCTCGATCTTTAGCTGGGTGTGAGCCGGTAGGTTGAGCTTCTTTCCAAATAACGTCTGTGGGTGATAGTCGATCTGGAATTCATAATTGCGACATCCTTTCGGAAGTTTGATCTGCTTGCCAAAGACCCGAAGCAGTCGGTTGTCGTTCACACTAACCCAGACGAACCCTCGTTGCCGCAAGGAGACCACAGCACCCACGATATGGATCTGTTGCCCAGCCAGTTCTGGGACTGTTTCAAATCGGAGCACCTCACAATTGTTTCCATCAATAACTTCTTGCCGTTCCTTGTGGAAATCCGTGGCAAAGCGATTCTCGAAATCAAACATCTGGTTGATTGCGCCTGTAAATGGGTTTTCCAAGGTCGGCAAATCTCCTAGTGCGCCGGGTTCAATCCCTTGGGGGCTCTCGCCCCACGTGCGCATCTCCTGGAACGTTGCCCGGGTGGCGACCTCACGGTTTGGTTGACGCTTGACTTGATAGTGGTTCAGAAATTCACGTCTGCCTGGTGATTGTCCCTTGGAGCTAGATTCCGTGATGGTCAGCCTCTCCCGGCACTGGAAACTCCGTAGCGAAATCTCCTCCATACTCAGGTTTTCGCTCAACCGAGTCAAAATCTGCTGATCATCCTCAAAAATGATGGAATCTTCCTGAACCCGGGTAAGAACAACCCCATTCCCCAGAAGAAACAAAAAGGCGGCGAGCAAGAGTGTCTCTTGTCGGATCACTTCATTCCTCCGAATCCCATGCAGCATAATGGCTGTGGTCGCGGCCAGCCGTTGCTCCTGGCTTCCCCGCTGTGCTACGATGTCAGGTAGTTGCCTGGGCCAAAGGTGTTGGCTATGCGGCGCACGCAACGCTGGACGTTCCGCCACAAACATTCGCCCCTTGCGACAGTGTGAAGCATCCGTCTGCCGGCGTCAAACTCTTCTTAGCCAGGCGGCTTGTGGTGTTGTTCAATTTGGAGCTCTTTAGCGGGTCGTCACATGGCTGGAACGCTGTACGTAGTGGCAACACCCATTGGTAATCTCGAAGACATCACTTTGCGTGCCCTCAAGGTTCTACGCGGCGTGGATTTGCTGGCCTGTGAAGACACACGTCAGACCGCCAAGCTGTTGGATCGCTACCATATATGCCTCCCTTTGACCAGCTATCACGAGCACAACGAACAGGAAAAAGCCAATTACTTATTAGAACAACTCCAAGCCGGGAAGCAGGTGGGCTTGGTTTCAGATTCCGGAACACCCTGCCTCTCGGACCCAGGTTACCGCATTGTCCGAGTGGCCATAGAGAACGGTATCCGGGTGGTCCCTATCCCCGGCGCCAGTGCGCTCGTAGCAGCGCTGAGTGCTTCCGGTCGTCCGACAAATGAATTTGTATTCCTTGGATTTCTTCCCTCTCGCAAGGGCCCCCGCCAAACCTTCCTCCGAAAACTGAAAGCGGAACCAAGAACGCTGGTCGTTTATGAGGCTCCTCGTCGCCTTCTGGAGAGCTTGTTAGATATCCGCGATATACTGGGGGAGCGTCGAGTCACCATTGCCCGGGAGCTGACGAAGATTCACGAGGAGTTTTTCTTTGGCCGCGTCTCAGAAGCTTATAACCATTTCCGCGCCCGTTCCGTGAAGGGAGAGATTGTCCTCATCCTGGAGAGAGACGAGCTAACCGGGAATTCCAGCGGCACATTAGATGTCAAAGAAATGGAATTGCTTGTAAAAGAAGCGATGGGGGTTCATGGGATCAGTCAGAAGGAGGCTATCAGAATGGTGGCCGGGCAGAGGAATGTCTCCCGAAGAGGACTCTACCAACTGCTCCTATCAAATAAAAGAACTTCCACAGGAGGCGAGCTGTGAGACTTGCAAAACGATTGAGTCGCTTGGGAACGGAAACAGCCTTCGAAGTCCTCGTCAAGGCGCGAGCCTTGGAAGCTCAAGGAAGGGACATCATCCATCTTGAAATCGGAGAGCCGGACTTTGCCACACCTGCCAATGTGATGGAGGCTGCCAGCCGAGCGCTGCATGAAGGGTACACCCACTATTGCCCTTCCGCCGGACTCCATGAATTGCGCAAAGCGATAGCCTGCGAAATCCAGACTACAAGAGGCGTGGAAGTGGACCCCGACTGGATCGTGGTGACACCAGGGGGGAAACCCATCATGTTCTACTTGCTCCTAGCGGTGGTAGAGGCAGGAGATGAAGTTCTCTATCCCAACCCCGGGTTCCCGATTTACGAGTCTATGATCAATTTCGTGGGTGGGACTCCAGTGCCCATTCCTTTGCGAGAAGAACTCAAGTTCCGTTTCGATCCCGTAGAGTTCAGAAGCAAAGTGTCCGAGCGGACCAAGCTGATCATAATTAACTCTCCTCAAAATCCCACGGGTGGCCTTCTCACAAAAAGCGATCTCCAGACTATTGCCGAAGTGGCCGCTGAGAGAGACGTGTTGGTTCTTTCAGATGAGATTTATTCTCATATTATTTACGGGGAAGCTCATCAAAGCATCGCCACCCTCACGGGAATGCTGGAACGCACCATCATTCTCGACGGGTTTTCCAAGACTTATGCCATGACTGGGTGGAGATTGGGCTACGGCGTGATGCACCCTACCCTCCAGTCCCACATCTCCAAGCTGGTGACCAACAGCGTCTCCTGCACGGCCCCGTTTATCCAGCGAGCGGGCCTTGAAGCCCTGGCGAACACGGCGACGGCTGTTTCCCACATGGTGGCGGAATTCCGGCGTCGCCGCGACTTGATTGTAAGGGGGCTCAATGAGATCCCCGGCCTGCAATGCTTGTGTCCTTCTGGCGCCTTCTACGTTTTTCCCAACATTCGGGCCTTCGGCAAGAGCAGCGGTGAGTTTGCGGATCGGCTCCTCAAAGAGGCTGGAGTTGGAGCACTATCCGGTACGGCCTTCGGATCCTACGGGGAAGGGTATATCCGGCTTTCTTACGCAAACTCGCTAGAGAACTTGGATCGCGCGATCCGGAGAATCAGAGACTTTGTTGCAAATTTGTGAACGGCAGCCAACCCTGCAGGCAGGCCGATAGTTTAACAGGTTCAATCCCGAGTCCTGATCTCTGTTGGACATTGGTCGGAGCCCGACTTTATCTTCGACCCTCGATTATCAACACGGTTAGTCCTGCTTTGAGGATGCGTTCAGGTCAATCATCTTGATGCCCGGGACAGGTTCAGTCGTCACTACGCGGATGGCCCGAGCCAACTGGTGAGTGATACTCTGGATTCGATGGCAGGCTTGAAGAATCGATTCTGCTTCCTTCTTCAGTTCCTCATCCTGATTGTGGCCATGCTGGTCCAAGGTCTTGGAAATAAGCCTGGCTGCTCCGACAATCGTAGTAAGAGGATTATTGATCTCATGACACACGGTGTTGGCGGCCCCCCGCAGTGTCAAGAACTTCTCGTCCTCCATCTTCCGCAGATAGCGACTCTTGGTGTCTAGAAACCGGTTCACCCGTGCCACGACTTCGAACAATTCCGACAAGCCTGACGGTTTCACCAGGTAGTCGTTGGCCCCGATGTCGATTCCTTTGATCTTGTCTTCCACCTCGCCTTTGGAGGTCAGCATGATTACGATGGTGTTTGTACCCTCCGGCAACTCCCGGATCTTTTGGCAGACCTTGAACCCGTCCATCTCCGGCATGATGATATCCAGTAAGACAATGTCCGGTTTAAGGTCGGCTGCCAATTGAAGGGCTTCCTCGCCAGAACGGGCATACACAACCTGGAACCCGAGACCGGTAAAGCAGTCCACCAGCAATCCCGCATAACTGGCATCGTCGTCGACAACCAGGATTTTGGCGTGTGCCGCTTGCGACATTCGAAGATCCCGTCCAGAAGAGGGGGTTCCAAAGCGTCCCTTGGAGATGAATCGGCAGGATTCACAAGAACCCTTATGCCGCCCTGCATCATCAAGCTTCGGGCCATTGCTCCCTAATATCAACCCATCCCGCAGGACTTACCACATGAACCCTTTGGCGCGCCTAGAACTCATCAGACCCGTTGAAGATGGAGCCTCAGCTGGCTGAATGGATTATAATGGCCGTGGTGGAATGGGTGAGCGTCTGAGCTATGGTTAACCGTCACGTCAATGCAGTGATCGCAGGCGCAGGGGCTGGTGGTGGCATTGTTGCGAAAGAACTGAGCGAGGCCGGTCTCACAGTGGTGCTGCTGGAACGCGGGACTTGGCCGAGTTTCGAAACGCACGACCACGATGAATTGAGTGCCCAAACCTATGGCACGCTGTGCAACGCCTTTGGGCCTGACGATGATCGATATCGTCGAGTGATTCAGGACACGACTGGCGGGCGGCGCGTGGTGACGCCTGTCGAGAGTGGCTATGGGAATATAGCAGCCTGCGTTGGCTCGGGCACCGCCAGCTATGGGGCTATGGCGTGGCGGTTCTTGCGTCAAGATTTCCGTATGCGCTCGGTCTATGGATCTCTCGAGGGCTCTACCCTCGATGACTGGCCTATTTCCTATGATGACCTGGAACCTTTCTACGAAAAAGCCGAATGGGAAATTGGTGTCAGTGGAAACGACAGTGAAAATCCATTTGAAGCGGGACGTCGGAAACGTTACCCCATGCCGCCTCATCCATACACGCTGGCCGCCCGCAGGCTGGAGCCAGCGGCCAGGGTTCTGGGACTCCATCCTTTTCATATTCCCATGCTCCGCAACACCGTCCCTTTCGGGGGTCGGTCTGCCTGTATCCGCTGCCGCTACTGTAGCGGGTACGCCTGCGAAGTCAACGCCAAGAACGGGACACACAACACGGTGATCCCTAGGGCATTGGGCACCGGCAACTGTGAGTTGCGCATCCAGTGTGTGGCCAGCCAGTTGGGGCTCGACGAGCGCGGGCGGGCCAAAGGTATCCACTACTTCGATCAAAACCGTCGAGAACGGTTTCAAAGTGCGGACCTGGTTGTGCTCTCCTGCTCAGCCACCGAAACGGCTCGACTCCTTCTGAACTCTCGTTCCCGACTCTTTCCATACGGTGCCGGCAATCGGTTCGACTGGGTAGGGCGGAACCTTCAGGATCATGCTTATACCGGAGCTTGTGGTCTTTTTGCTGAAGAGGTGTACGATGATGTGGGGCCAGGAGCATCCATTGCGATTTCCGATTTTAATCATGGCAATCCTGGACTTAAGGGTGGCGGGATGCTCTGCAATCAGTTCATCAGTCATCCTTACGCCTTCACACAAAAACGCCCTCCCGGGAGCGCTACCTGGGGTTGCGCCCACAAGGCATTCCAACGTGACTACTTCAAGCGGCATATCGGAATTCATGGCCCTGTGCAGGAGATGCCTGTGTATGAGTCCCGGGTCGAAGTGGACCCCGGGGTGAAGGACTACTGGGGGATTCCAGTGGCGCGGCTCTCAGGTCATCGTCACCCACATACGATTGAGGTCTGTCGATACCTGGCCTCTAAGGCAGAGGCCTGGCTAACCGAGGCTGGGGCAATTCAAACCTGGCTGATGATTCCCGGGCCCGGCTTGGGAGGAGGTCCGCATCAGGCGGGCACATGCCGGATGGGGAACGACCCGAAAACTTCTGTCACCAATCGCTATGGCCAGGTTCACGACATCGATAATGTCTTCATTGCAGATGGAAGCCTGCACGTAACCAACGGAGGCTTTAATCCCGTTTTGACTATTATGGCGTTGGGCTACTGGGTCTCCAATTACATACGGCACGAATGGACGGGGACCCGATTTCACTCCTAAATAATCAGCTCCTTGATCTTGTTCAAACTAGCTCCAGCCGTGGCATCCAAGTTAGCTTCGCTGCCCCCCCCACGCAGGGGGGAGCACATTTCATAAGCAACATACCCGTCAAATCCCCCGTCTTTGAGCCCTGCGAAAAACCTCTTCAGGTCAATGAAACCTTCGCCCAAGGGCACTGCGCGAACCATTTCGGTTAAGGGTCGATAATTGACCAGCCCCGGTATGTAGGCGAACCGCTTGAGCCGGATGTAATCGGCGAGTGTGGTCTGAACCATCCGCGGGGCCAAGGATCTCGCGCCGAGGTAAAGGTCTTCCCCCATGAGGGCTGGTGACCACGGATCGTACATGGCCCGACAATTGGGATGGTTCACGTCGTCGAGAAACTCAGCAAATGTACTTGAAGCGATCCCGATATCGTGATGATTCTGGAGCCCTAGTATGATCCCGAAATCGGCAGCAACGGCCGAGCATTCCCGGATGTATTTGACACACCGGGTCCAATCGTCCAAGTAACTCGCTTCCTCAGTTGTATAACCGGTAAAGACTCGAACAACCCTGGCACCTAGACACTGAGCCATGCGTGCCAACTCGCGGACATACGCTACCTGTATCTCTCCAAAAGGAACTTCTTGGGAACTCTTCCCTCCTGTGAAATCCGTATAGCCCGCGAGTGTCGCAATCTCGATGCGATGCTCGGCGGCACATTCTTTAATCCTCCGCAAGTCACTCTCGCTCCAATCCAGCGTTGACAAGTGCGGCCGCTTCCCCATGAGTTCCACAGCTGAGTAACCGAGATCGGCAGCTCTGGCAATGCAACTCAACACACCGAGCGAATGTTGGCCCCAGAGGCCGGCATAACTGACAGAAAACAGGGTAGGAATCATAAATCGCAACCTCGGTTGCCGGGCCGGGTTCTTGCTTCACTGCCAGGCCCTTCGGGTCAATGAATGCTGGGCTTCCTCCTGCCTCGTGCTGATGCTATCACGTGCTGGGCCTGCCTCCCAAAAGCCGGGCCGGAAGCAAGATCAGGGCTCGTAATAGTTCAAACACCCCTGTGGTAGCGATGCCGAGTAGCCGAAACGGTAACAGGAGAAGCCACACGAATGGATACAGGATCAACGCCAGCAACGCCAATGGCCAGCACAGCACGAGCAGAATACACCAAAGCAGGAATTTGAGCATGAGTCATCCCCCACCCGCGGCAAAATTACGAGAAGATCGATAATCTAAGAGCTAACCCGCAGGAGCCCTGGAGCTTTAATGAACCGTCGGCGATTGATTCTCCAAGAACTTCTCGGACTGGCTGGTAATCAAAGAAGCTGCGGCAACTTGGTCGTCTTCCCCCAAGTCGATCAGCTTTACGCCTTGGGTGCTTCGGCCAGCTGCCCGGATGGCGGAGGCTTCAAGCCGGATGACCTTTCCCTGGGCTGTGATGAGCATGACCTCGGATTCGTCATCCACCTTCATGATCGCGACCACCGGCCCGTTCTTCTCCGTAGTCTTGACATTGATGATCCCTTTGCCGCTACGTGCCTGGAGTCGATACTCCCCGATCCGAGTGCGTTTTCCATATCCGTTCTCGGTTACAGAGAGAATGAGCCCTTCATCCCCGCTGATAGTCATTCCGACCAGGTAATCCCGTTCAGCCAGCTCGATTCCCCTAACTCCTCTGGCCTGGCGGCCCATGTCGCGCACATCATCCTCGTGAAAACGAATACATTTGCCTTGATGGGTACCCAGGAAAATCTGGTTCTTGCCCGTGGTCAGCTCCGCCGCAATGAGTTCGTCCCCCTCGTCCAGACTAATCGCAAAGATGCCTCGTGCCATCGGATTGTTGAAAGCATCCAGCCGCGTCTTCTTGACCACCCCTTTGCGGGTGGCGAACAGGACGAAGCGTTCCTCGCTGAAATCCGTTACTGGAACGACGGCGGTCATCTTCTCTTCTGGAGCCAGGCTGACCAGATTGACAATAGCTTTGCCCTTCCCCGTGGTCCCGACGTCCGGGATCTCGTAAACCTTCAGCCAATGGACCTTTCCCAGATTGGTGAAGATCAGGATGTAGCTATGGGTAGAAGCCACGAACAGGTGTTCGACGAAATCTTCTTCGCGGGTGCGCATGCCGATTCGTCCTTTACCGCCGCGTTGCTGCATGCGGTAGACGTTGACCGGAGTACGCTTGGCATAGCCGCTGTGCGTCACCGTGACTGCCACGTCCTCTACTGTAATCAGGTCCTCCAGCTTGATTTCAGCATGTTCGTCGACGATTTGTGTTCGCCGCTCATCTCCGTATTGTTTCTGGATCTCTTTAAGTTCCTTGACAATCAGTGCCTTCAAAACCTTGTCGTTGACCAAAATCTCCTTCAACTCGGCAATCCGTTTGATCAGGTTTTGATATTCCTCCAGCAGCTTCTCGCGCTCCATGCTGGTCAGTCTTTGCAGCTGCATGTCCAAAATGGCCTGGGCTTGGACCAGGGAGAAAGCAAATTGCCTCGTTAACCCGTCCCTCGCCTCCTGGGGAGATTTGGAGGCTCGAATGAGTTTAATGACGGCGTCAATCTTATCCAGGGCTTTGGTGAGGCCTTCCAGGATATGGGCCCTCTCTTCGGCCTTGCGCAGTTCAAATTGCGTGCGGCGCCGCACCACATCGATTCGGTGCTCTACAAAATGACGAACCGTCTCTAAGAGGGTGAGGATGCGCGGCTGCCCGTTGACGATAGCCAGCATGATGACCCCAAAGCTGGTTTGCATGGACGTTTGCTTATAGAGGTTATTTAGAATCACCTCCGGCTGCTCGTCGCGCCGCAGCTCCAGGACGATGCGCATGCCTTCGCGATCGCTTTCATCGCGCAGGTCTGTGATCCCCTCTATCTTTTTTTCCTGAACCAGCTCGGCGATCCGCTCAATCAGTTTGGCCTTGTTGACCTGATAGGGGATCTCGGTAACGACAATCATCTCCTTATCGCCGCGCGCCTGCTTTTCAATGGCAGCGCGGGCGCGAAGAACTATCGAGCCCCGACCCGTGGCATAGGCTTGCTGGATACCGGCGCGCCCGTAAATAAACCCGCCGGTGGGAAAGTCTGGGCCGAGGATATGCCGCGCCAAGTCTTCGGTCGTGGCCTCAGGGTTGTTGATGAAATGAATGACCGCATTGATGACCTCGTTGAGGTTGTGCGGGGGAATGTTGGTGGCCATACCCACCGCAATCCCTGCCGAGCCATTCACCAACAGGTTAGGGATCTGGGCCGGCAGATAGGCCGGCTCAAGCTGGCTTTCGTCGTAATTCGGAACAAAGTCGATCGTTTCCTTCTCAATGTCCGCCAGCATCTCCACGGCGATGCGGGAGAGCCTGGCTTCGGTATAACGCATCGCCGCAGGGGGGTCACCGTCCACAGATCCGAAGTTCCCTTGCCCGTCGACCAGCGGATAGCGCATCGAAAAATTCTGCGCCATGCGAACCAACGTGTCATAGATGGCTGCATCTCCGTGGGGATGAAAGTTGCCCATCACTTCGCCCACAATTTTCGCGCATTTCCGGTAGGGTTTGTTGGGGGCCAGCCCCATTTCATTCATTCCGTAGAGAATGCGTCGGTGTACGGGTTTCAGCCCATCTCTGACATCCGGGAGCGCCCGCCCAATGATCACGCTCATCGCGTAGTCAATGTAAGAGCGCCGCATTTCGTCTTCAATGTTGACCGGCGTATGGTTAAAAGAGAGCTGCCCTTCCATGGGATTCCTGTTAAACGTCGAGATTTTTTACATCCAGAGCATTGTCCTCGATGAACTTGCGGCGTGGTTCGACAGCGTCACCCATCAGGACCGTGAAGATCTCGTCGGTCTCGACCGCATCGTCGATGCGCACTTGCAACAACGTGCGGGTCTCTGCATTCATCGTGGTTTCCCACAATTGCCCGGGATTCATTTCACCCAATCCCTTGTAGCGCTGGATGCTGAACTCTTTCTTGCCCGAGGCCAGGATGTGGTCCAGCAATTCTTCACGAGTGGTCAACTCTTTCCTGGTTCCTCCCTTGGTCTCGCTCTTCTGCTCGATTGTGAAGGGGGGCTTGTCATACTCCTTCAAGGCATGAGCCAGCGAGACGGCCCGCTTGTACTCCGCCAGGGAGATGAAGCTCAGGTCGAAGACGCGGCGATAATTCCCGTTTTCCGGCCCCCCCGAGATGACCAGATTGTAGAGACTGTGTTCTTCGTCGAATACAATTTCCGTCTCGTAGCCGAGGTCCATCACCTTCCCTGCCGCGGCTTCCAGCATTCCCTTCTGGGCCAGATGCGATTTGGCCTCTACCCCGCTTTCCATCAAGATCTGTGCAAGCCTCCGATCTCTGAGCCGTTTCTCCAGCTTGGCGAAAAAATTCCTGTAGTCAACCAGGCTGTTAAGAAAGGACGACAACTGCCGGGCTTGTAAGACCTGACTTTCATTCCCGATTTTGACCTCAATATCTTCCGTGGCGCTCCGCATTAGCTCTCGGGTGAGTCCCTTCTCGTCCCTGATGTAGTCTTCCTTCCTGCCTTTCTTGATTTTGAACAAGGGCGGCTGGGCGATGAACACATGCCCTCGTTCGATCAGTTCGGTCATTTGCCGAAAGAAGAAGGTCAACAGTAGGGTTCGAATGTGAGAACCGTCAACATCCGCATCGGTCATGATGATGATCTTGTTGTAACGCAGTTTGGCAACATCAAAGTCCTCATTACCGATGCCGGTTCCCAGTGCCGTGATCATGGCGCGGATTTCCTCATGCCCCAGCATCTTGTCATAACGGGCTTTCTCGACATTGAGTATCTTTCCCTTCAGCGGCAAGACCGCCTGGAATCGGCGGTCGCGACCCTGCTTGGCCGACCCACCTGCCGAGTCTCCCTCGACGATGAAGATCTCGCAGCGGGCAGGATCCCTTTCCTGGCAGTCTGCCAACTTTCCCGGCAGCGAGGCAGAATCCAGAGCCCCCTTGCGGCGAGTCAGATCCCGCGCCTTGCGAGCTGCCTCGCGAGCCCGGGCCGCTTCGACGGCCTTGGAGATTATCTTCCGCGCCACTGAAGGATTCTTTTCGAAACTGTCCGACAGTCTTTCATTGATGAAGGTCTCTACCAGGCCCTTGATGTCACTGTTGAGTTTCCCCTTGGTCTGACCTTCGAACTGGGGCTGAGAAAGTTTCACGC
>DATKMG010000303.1:0-3474 GCA_035541995.1 Terriglobia bacterium | reverse complement strand
TCCCACTGTTTGGATTTCAGAATAAGCAATTAGATCAATCGTTGAGTCAGCCGACTCACTCTGCTAATATCTAGTGTTGGAGAACAGGAGGAGAGCTGTTTTCGATGTCTCACGTTTACGGCCGCCCTCAATTGGAAAATGGCATTGTTACATAAACTCATTGCAATGAGTCTCTGTCTTCTGGCTTTGTCGGGCTGCAAGAAAAACAAAGCATTGATTCAACCCCCCGTCTCTTCACCTCCCCAGGCCTCGACTCAAGGGCCTGCAACAGAATTGGAGAATCAATCCACGGCGTCACCGATAGTGGTCGATACGCTCCCCCAACCACCACCTGCACAACCCGAACCTAAACCGAGTATCCTTCCTCCAACCAAACCTTCCCCGCCCAAGCGCACCAAAGCCTCGTCCGAGGCCAGGAAGGAACCAAAAGTCCTCCCACCCCAAGAGACAAGACCCGTTCCGCAACCCTCGGGAGGAATTCAACTCACTGCCCAGATGAGTGAAGATGAGAAGGCCACAAAGACCAGAGAGATTATCGATGAGCTGGACTCCGCTAAATTCAAGTTAAAGTCAGTCGACGAAGCCAGCCTGGATGAAGCACAGAAGCCTAATCTAATGGCAGCGCGCGACTTCATCAAGAAGTCAGAAGATCTGTTGAAGCGCGGCGATTACTCCCAAAGCCTGGTCTTGGCCCACAAGGCCAATACCCTGGCCTCCAGTTTGACTAATCAGTAAGCTGCATCACTTCAGGAGGGTTTTCAATATGTTAAGAAACATACGGGTGTTCTACTCAGCCATCCGTAACGACTTCCAGTCAGTCGGCGCTATTGCTCCCAGTTCGTCTTTGCTGGCAAAAGCAATCGTCAACCCTTTGGCCCAAAGGCCACCCGGCCCTGCGCTAGTGCTGGAGGTAGGCCCTGGAACTGGATCATTCACAAGTCGAATCCTGGAAAACCTGCGGGAAGGAGATCACCTGGACATCTTCGAGGTCAATCCGAGATTCTGTCTACTATTGCGGGATTCCCTGCAAAAGGCCTGCTTGCGTGAGCGTGGAATCGGGTGGGAACTCTTTAATGCCGACATCCGCTCACTGGACAGGCCGGTGCAATATGACTACATAATTTCCGGCCTGCCCCTGAACAATTTCCACCCTGCCACTGTCGCGGAGATTTTGGACATTCTCATCGATCACCTCTCACCATCTGGTATTTTTTCTTATTTCGAATACGTCCTACTTAATAATTTCAAAGCCAAGATACTGAGAACAACCGACCGCGATCGGGTTGTTGGGGTCATCAACACCGTCAGAACCTTCAATCAGAAATACCAGTACGACTGCAACCACGTGTGGTGGAACCTGCCCCCTGCCAGGGCCCGGCACTGCAGGAAATAGGTGCAGGCCTGGCTCCCTGTGTTGGAATACCTGGATTTCTTACCACAGAAACCAAGAGTGCCATCGTGAACTTTGCCTTTCCTCAACTCCGCCAATTCGGACATCTGCACCGCGGGCACATCGGAATCAATATTCAGACTGTCACTCCCAGCTTGGCCCAGCTTGGCCGCCGGTCTCGGGCTTTCCAGAGACTGGGGATTGGCGCTCTAGCGGGCCTCGCGGTCTCCAGTTGGAAGGCATTTAAGGATCCTCCTTGGGAGGGTTTCTTGATTGCTTCAATCGGCATGGAAAGAGTTGGAGTGGAGCTGTACAAGACGTTCCTGAAACGCCATGTGAGGGGAATTCATGCCGATCAGCCCGTTTAGCACCCTGTCGGGATGGCCCGGCGCGGCCACTTCGCAATGTCGTTTGGCTTGGCAGTTGCCAGTTGCGTGACCCTACTATTTGTCTAGCGGAACAGATGGAGTGTAAGCTGAGGAATATAGACGATTGCGGTGAATCGGAGGACCCGGCCCATCGCGCCAACGAGGAAGAAAGGGCCAAAGGGCACACGGAATGCCCCTGCTAATAGGGTGATGATATAAAAAGGCGGTATGCTGAACGCGGAACTGACAAACACGAGGCCCAGATGCCTGGATCGCACTTGCTCAAATCTGTCTTTCTAAGCCCTCACCATCCGGCCCACGTGATCCGAGCGGAACTGCAAAACTCCCCGCCCTGCCCAATAGAGTGCACACTTGCCTGCCATCTGCCCAGCACTGGTCATCAAGACCAGGATGAGGAGGTCAGTGCTTGATTCCTTGGACCGAAATGCCTCAGCAGGGGCGAGTTTGACTGCCGGAAAGAATTGCAGTGCAAGTAAACCATTGCACTATTGGCTGGGAGATCGAGGTTAAGGCAGATCAAGCATGGAAGGAGATTTCCCTTAAGCCTGGGAGCACGTGAATTGCCTCAGAGGAACTGGGATTGATGAGGATTACAGACCGGCGACTTGGTACCTCAGTCCCCGGTCCGACATGGAGTGATTCGAAGGAAAGAGAAAGTAAAGTCGGCAGGCTGATGCTAATTCCCTACCTCGATAGAGGAGGGATTCTCTATGGGACTTTCGTGGAATCATCGAAAGCTATTTCGATTTCCACTGTCTTTTCTTCTTCAAGCTTGATCGGGGCCATTTTGCCGGGCCCATCTCCATAGATTCCCACAGGCGAGCCTGACTCAGGCTGACCGCTTGCATACTTGTCGTAAAAGGCAATTGCATAAACCGGCGAGGTGTGAAGGTCGGTGAAAATGACCGTTTCATTCTTGGTTCCGGCAGTCTTGGAGACCATGGGTTCAAATGTCGTCGAGTTGTAAGGATCCGAATCGAACAACAGGACATGAATTTTGTGTTTCTCATCCAAGGGCCCGCTGCCGGTATAATTCAACTTCACCTTGAGTGTCTTGCTGGCAGCGGCCTTTAGGCTGGTCTGAGTCCAACCCACCGCCAGGATCGCTAATAAGACAGAGAAAGCTGAGAATCCTGCAATTTTCCGGCACATGCATTTTCTCCTTTTTACAATTTTGAGTAAGGATGAATTCGTGCAGGCTATCCCTCAATAAAGCTATGGCCAGCAAAGCGAGTACGATCTATCGGTGCGACTAAGTCTCCCGCTATTCCCCTATAGCAAGTTTTTTGCCAACTGTATTGATAGCGCTTAAATGAATGAAAACGAATACCCCAGAGGTGATACTTCTTATGCTTTGCTCCATCGCAACAGGTTTGTTTCGCTCGAATTCGGGATGCCTCATTCCCAATAACGGACAGGGTATTCTCTCGTCAAGAGCGCTCGACATGCCTTTCCGGATAAAAGGAAGACCGCTCCGCTCTTCGATCTTGAACTTCGTCCACGTCAACAAGCCCGGCCTTTGCTCCTCGATGAGAACAAATATCGCGATAGTAGCGTATTGGATTGGAGAGAGGCGGTTCCTTATTCTTTATCCTGCGATTCTTTGCCTCAATTTAGATGATTCAAGGACGCAGAGACTTTTTTTCGCGAGGCCCTTTACCGCAAGAACGAGATGAGACAGCTTCTGGGAAACAA
>DATKMG010000302.1:0-4999 GCA_035541995.1 Terriglobia bacterium | reverse complement strand
AACAAACCCCTCCTTGCCTGAGGTCAATATGAGGAGCGATGATCCCCTTGGGTGGCTGCATGGGAGTACTAGCTTCCGGACCTCTTTCGTCAGAGGCTGCATCGAAATGGGATGCCAGAAATCTCTTCAATTCGAGATCGTCTATTGGATAACTCACCCCGGCATGAACCGCTGACCTAAAAGGTGCATCCAGGAACTGGCAGCGAACCTGGAATTCGAATTCGTGGAAGCGGTCACTATCCAGAAACAAATGGGAATCCAGCTGGCCTACAATTTCCTGAATTTTGTCGAGAAAGATCATCTCTCCAAACCTTTGCATGCAAGCAGCCTGGATGTCTCTTAGGGAGTGCTTTCCATCGAACATTGAAACGATAAAGAGGGTGGGGGGTGTGAGGAAGAGAATTTTGTCAGTGAAGTTGAGTGGATCTCTCAATCCTATGAACTTTTCCCCGCCGGTCTCCACAGGAAAAGTTTCAACGTATCGAAGTTTAGGATAGTCCATGAATGCGGGCCAAAGTGCTCGCCCGAGGCTTCCCGCGCAAGGATCGAAAGTCGAGCCTGGCCTCACTCAGGGGGGTCCCAACTATTTCGACCCTGCTGAGCTTGCAGCTTCCCAGCCCCTTGTTCTCGGCCAGCAAAAGTGTGTTGTCGCACCTTTCAAAGGGGCATTTGCCACGGTCAGCGCATGGGTCGAAACCCATCACGGCGGTAGCCACGGCATCCGTGCTGACCGGATTTGTTCCTGCAATCAAGACCCCCGGATGGACGGTCCCTACGCCGCGAATCCAAGGACCTTCCCCACCAAACATCGTCTCGATCCCATCGATGATGGAGAGATGAATTGGTCTCGCAGACACCAGGTCCACGACGATTCTGGGAACGCGGAACCCGTCGTCCTTCGGCACATTGGCCAGATTGCAGGATGGAGCACTCCGGGATGGTAAGCGATAACCATTGTGTAAGGGACCCCGGCCCCCTCGAGGCCTGGGACTTGGTTCGTCTTCACCGGCTCCGTCACCATAGATGGTGCAAGGAGTGATTCCAAAGCAGTTCTTCAGTGAAAGAGTAACGCCGGCAGTCCAGTGTTCTTTCAGCTTTGCGACTGAAACAAAGACATCACAATCCAGGTATGAATGATTGACGTCGAAGCCCTGGAACATCAGTCCGACACCGGGCACCTTCAAACGTGAGTACTTCTTCCCTGTGCCCAGGTAATTGGTATTCTCGAACTCCACGTTGGAGGCAGCCGATGTCAAATGGTGAGGTTCCCAGTTGGCCCTCAGCATAAACTCCTCTAGAGGCTCGTCCGAACCGAAGGTCGATTCAAGCAATCGGATCCTGCGAGCTCCGGCCTTCCCCATCAAATAGACCAAAGCTCCCACCAAGTTGGGATGAACCCATTGTGCGGAGCCCAGCGGGGCGTGCCCCACACGAGACGATGGGTCGCCTGTCAGATTTATTTTAACAGCCACAGACTTCCCCTTGACGATACCGGAAAGCCCGCCCAACTGATCCATCATCTGGGACAGCGTAGAGATTAAGCCGCTGCCATAGTCCCGCCATTTTGCCACGGTCACTCTAGCAGCGTACGAACTGGTCCAGTCCCCCAGGAATTCTCGAGGCAAGCCAATTCCGGCAGCCGCCGTCCCTACCACCGCAATCCACTGTCGTCGACTTAGTCCGTCAACCATTGCCCCTCCCAAAAGTCCCGCATCTCCCAATACGGCGCGTGAGCGTGGAAGCAAATGCCACGCCACCAAAGGAAAACTCCGCCAAATCAAGACCCGCATTCTTCGACTGATGCATAAACAGAGAACCGAGGCAGGTGAAATTCGACCCCATTGCTGACTCCACTTCCTGAGAGAGTGGAAGCGGTGTCAGAGTCCAGCGCCCAGAAGTGGGCGGAGCAAGTCGGCCTCCTTATCCAAACAGAAACCTCCTCACTTGAATTCCACCCTGAATAATCGACAAGCTGGACTAAGCTGGTCCCTGTTCGACGCGCCACAGAGTAAGATAAGGTCATGGCAGATCCGTTGTAAATCCGAATCAGGTCGTTGCGGCGGCTCACTAACAATTGGACATCGGCTGCCAACACATACGGATCTTCCGGAATCTCCTTGGCCACGGCCAAGCGTCCCTTACCCAAACGATATATCCGGAACCGACCATCAAGAGCATCATACTCGTAAACCCCTTCCACTTTTCCCCAAGAGAGAAAAACTATCAAGAGGCCACCTGATTCGCCGAACCTCAACAAGTCCTGCCGTAGCTCCTTGTTCGGTGGCTGCTGGTCTACGTACAAAGCCGCTTTCAAGCCTTCCAATGACCCATTGGTCCATCGAGTCTTTAAGATAACACGAAAGGGTAACTGGCGCCGGTTAGCGAGATTCAGAACTTCTTCAGACATGTATTCATTGTCGCCCACGAAATCTGAGATGACTCCCAGAACGGCGTCGGCGACGAAGGTCTCCCAATTCTGATGTTTCGTGAAGAAAGAGATGGAGCGAAGGATCCTCTTCCAGCTAGACATTGCTGCCGGTCCTTTTTGAATCAGGGACGTGCGCAAGTGATCGTCCAGAGAGACTACCCAGCGTGCGCCAAAAGCGGCCGAATCTGCTACAGCCAAAACATAGGATTCCTCACGCAAGGACTGATTTTTGCTAGGGGGATCCAGAACCATCCAGACCTTCACCCCTGGGCCCTCCGCACGAACTAACTGTATGATCCATCCGTTGGAATCGACCCAGGGATTTGGGGTTGGTCCTGCTTCTGCCGCCTCCTCCGGGGAGTGATAACTGCCTCTGATGCCCGGCCAGACTCCTTTGCTCAAACCTACAACTTGTTGGCTGATATTCCATGACACTCGAGACCGTTCAGTCCAGGGGATGATCGGCAAGGCTGATCTCTCCTCAATAACGCTTTCCATCGCCAAGGCAGACAGACCGGCTCCCCTGGCTGAGTCTGCAGCGGCGGAGAAGTTGACTTTCGATTCTACGAGCCCGACCAGATTTATGCTTGATTCCCTACATGCCTTGACAAGCGGAATCAGCTCGTGCTGATGGCGGGAATCTTCAGGCAACCCGGCTGCCCATGGGAGGACCAAACAATTGACCGGACTCCCGACCACCAGGGAAAGCAGACTCGGGTCTTTCCATTTCTCGAGAGTGTCACGAATTGAGAGGTCGAAATCCTTGGCTCTTTCTCTGCGGAGTCTCTCTAGGACTCCACAGGGCCAGAACATTGGAATCCAATCGTTCAACGAGGCCATAAAAATAATCTGTCAGATCCGGTCAAAATTTAGATTCCCTCGAAGTGCTTCCATGATTTCAGTCATCTGGAAGCTACTGGTGATCTTTTCTCCCCGCCGGTCCTGAACATAAAAAACGTCAAAGCTGTGGTTCCTTTCCGTCGCAAGTTTCGCAGAGAGAATATTGAGGCCAAGATCCGCTAAGGTCCTGGCGACGTGATACCCCAACCCCAAGCGGTCTTGGGTCTGCACTTCGATGACCGTGCTTTGAGCCGAAATCTCGTTGTCGATTCGGATCCTCGGCACTACTGCCTGAGCAACAGGCTCTATTGCGACGTGACGTGAGCGTGAGTCGAAAAGAGTTTCCACAACGACTTGCCCGTTGATCACCTGGGCCAACACCCGATCCAATTCTCGCCAGATTTCCTTATCAATAATGGCTTTGCCCTCCGCATCGCAGGTTTGGAATGTGTCGATGACGACCCCGTCGGTCCGGGTGTTCAGTTGCGCACTGAGGATGCTAATTCCGTGGGAGGCCAAGCACCCAGCTATTTGTGCAAACCGGCCCGGCATGTCATGAGTGGAGAGATAAAGCTCCGTGTACTCCGCTTGCGGGTAAGGAACCCACTCTGTAACCACCGGCGCCTCGCCCAAACGCTCGCACAAGCGGATGTGGACCAGAATCTGCTTGTGAGGAGTGTACAGCGCATACTTCTCCGGCAACAGCAGAAAATGTCTCAGGATTGCCTCGGTCGTCAGGTCTCGTTCCAATTCCTCGAGGACTTGTTGCTGAATAGCCGCGACCTGAGCGTGCTCCGGTTCGCTAATTTCATCTCCGAACATCAACCGATCGAAGACCTTGAAATATAGGGACCAGAGCAGGAAGCTGCGATGCTCCGACCATTGCTGGGAACCCATGGCTCGCCAGTTTGCATAGGTAAGCAATAGAAGCATGTTGAGATTGTCCGAAGTCTCCACGTTTTCGCTTACTTCCTGGACTATCAACGGGTCGTCTATATCGCGGCGCTGGGAAACCTGACCCAGCAGCTGATGCTCACGGATCAAAAGGAGGAGCTTCTCCTGGCTTTCCAGCTCGACACCAAGACGCTGGAAAGCCCTGCCGGCGCGCATTGTACCTCGAGTAGAGACACCTGCAGGACCAATCTGGCCAAGATAAAGGAAAAGCAATGCCAGGTAGAGGAGAGATGGATCAACGACTCCCTCCAGAACACGCCGGTAATCTTGAAGCGCTGGATCCTGCGAAATCGCAGCTTCATCAATGGCTGCAATTGACCTGAATGTCAACTCGTCAAGCGAATAAGGAAGCAATGGATCCAATTGAGGGAAACAATCCAACGCACCAAATTGCGGCAGGTACTTTCCCAGAAATCCCGCGTCCCGCAAACCTCTGAGTGCCGGCTCGACTCGTCCCTTGTTCCTCAGAATTGACCGGAAACCGTCATGCACTGCCGATCGGTTCAGCTCGCGAGAACTCCAACGGGTCGACAGGCGACGAAAGGTCTCCTTGGTGTTGTCATTGAACATCATCGGTTGGGTTTGACTGCGCAATAAAACCTTCATCCACCTTTCTGGTGTCTCTTCCCCTTCGGCTGAACCGGAAGTCACCGTCAATTTGGGATATTGCCACTGAAGATCCTCGCTGCTCGCATCACTTCGGTCCTTTTCCCTTGACAATTGTCTGGAGAACAATGAATAGATGTGCCGCCTCGCCTTCAAAGTGTCACGTAAGAA
>DATKMG010000301.1:0-5616 GCA_035541995.1 Terriglobia bacterium | reverse complement strand
AGCAAGAAGGGGCCTGACCAAAGCATTCGGCCGACCCGCCGCCAAAAACGACACCGGGCGGCTGACGCTTGATCGTTGGCGCAGCAATTTAATCACACCAAGACACCAAGGCACGGAGCACAAGAAAGAAGAACTGGGCTGGCAACCTAAAATATCCTTCGCGGCTTTGTGCCTCCGTGAGAGATAAAAGCTAAGACCTGCAACAGGAAAATTACCGGCAGTTCGGCAGTGCCGTTTAAACGCAAAGCATTGAATAAATCCCGGGGGGGGCTGGCAGTTTTACGGAATCGAGGGGCCCGCGTTTGACGTTGTCATCCCTTCACTGCCGGGTTGCGGGTTTTCCGATCGGCCTGCTCATGGCTGTGATGCTTGCCCATGCGTTTGGTCGCTTCTATGGGGGGCTCTGAATCTGGGAAACGATTTGCCCAACAATTTACGGTCGGGGGGCAGTTGATCCGCCGCACGTTAGGTGTAGTAAAAATAGAGACGAGAATCTTCACATGAATCATAGATTCCTTCCAATGTTTGTTCTCCCTTTAGCCCTGGCGACCAACGCTCACGCGGTTGGAAATCCCCCGGCACTAACCCTCTCGTGGCAGCAGAATATTCTGACTATCTCCGGCAAGCAGTTGCCCGGAAAGGCGATGAGGATTTTATATCTGGAGGCGTACTGTCGACCCAACTCGCAGACTACCGACTGGGTCACACATACGGTGATCGGTCACCAGACCAAACTGATTTCAATCAGCGCGGATCACACGCAACTCAAGCTCCAGTGCACGCTCAATGATGGTGTCGTCGTGGATCACTTGATTACAGCGTATCCCGATGAGGTGGACTTTCGCCTGATGGCCCGGAATCCAACTGCAAAGGTCTCGGAAGCGCATTGGGCACAACCCTGCGTTCGAGTCGGGGAATTTACGGGATTGGGTGATCCTCACAAACAGGAGACCTACTCTTACCTGAAGAAGTCCTTTGTCTTTGTCGACGGCCGTCTTTCGTTGATGCCAACTGAGGATTGGGCGACTGAAGCGCGATATACCCCTGGCCAGGAGTGGGCGGCGCCGGGGGTGTCTCCGGCAGACGTTAATCCTCGCCCCCTCAACCCGCATGTCCCCAGTAATGGGCTGATCGGTTGCTACAGCGCGGACGAAAAAATGATTTTTGCGACAGCATGGGAGCCTTATCAGGAATTGTTCCAGGGCATTGTCACTTGCCTGCATAGTGATTTTCGCATCGGAGGACTCAAGCCCGGCGAGAAGAAGCCTATCCGCGGTAAGATATATTTTGTGCCGAATGACGTACGGGCGTTGCTGGAGCGGTATGCCAGGGATTTTCCGGAACAAATAAACCGGGAGTAACAGGCCATCCAAAACTCAGGAACTGGGGCTGATGAGGTTATCGTGGATGTGCATAAGGGTGGTTGCGTTGTAAGGCTGAACAGGCTTGCACATGGGCTGACAACGGAGCTTGTCGACACGTTGCGAGTTAGGACTTAGACAGCAACACTCGATTTCAGACTATTGAATCATTCCTTTCATGGTGACATCTCCCCCTCACACGACCTTGTGGATGCTTCTCAAGTTTCTACCCCTCTCCGCGCAACCAGCGGGGAGAGAGACTGGGGTGAGGGGGCGGGGTCACTCTATTCTGCAAGTCTCTATAATATGGTGAAGCCACTTGATAAGATGCATCGCTGTGAATGGGCCCGTACTTCGATCCTGATTACCTATCATGATGAAGAGTGGGGCGTGCCGGTTCACGATGATCGTACCCTCTTCGAGTTCCTGGTCCTGGAAGGGATGCAGGCCGGGCTGAGCTGGGAGACTATCTTGAAGAAACGTGACAGCTACCGAACTGCTTTCGGCTATTTTGACGCTCAGGCAATGGTGGCTTATGACCAAAGCAAAGTCAGAGAGCTGCTTGAAAATCCGAGTATCATACGAAATAGGTTGAAAATTAATGCTGCTATTCAGAACGCCAGATCTTTCCTCGCCGTACAGAAGAAGTTTGGCAGCTTCGACGAGTATGTGTGGAGATTCGTGCGTGGCAAACCGAAGCTGAATAAATGGAAATCATCTGCCGATGTCCCCGCACAAACAACGGAATCCGATGAACTGAGTAAGGATCTGCGGCGATATGGGTTCAAGTTCGTCGGTCCAACGATCTGTTATGCCTTCATGCAAGCAGTGGGAATGGTCAATGATCACCTTGTGAATTGTTTCCGGTTTAAGGAGGTCAAGAAACTGGCCTGATTGCAGTGGCCTGCATGACGCGCTAACCGGAGGCCGACGCGAGGGGTAATATGCGCCGGTCTGGGAAGAAGTGTCTCCTGAAAATGTGCGGCAGCTTGGTTTGCAGGAGTCGGCTCCGGCGTTAGGCTGCTGTTGGGTGCTCTTCTGCATGGGATGAAGAACAATGTCATCATTGATGCTTACTTGAAGCAGTATGTCGAGCTTAGCTTCGAGCGCAGCGGATTGTTGCCGAGTCGTGCAAACCCTATGTCAAAGTCGGCGGCTTGCTCGTCACAAATGACCACCAAAATGACGCCGTCAATGCTGCCAAAGACAATGGATTCGCCTTGATAGCTGTAGCACAGTATCGAAAAGGCCAATATCAGCTCATAGAGGACAATCCTGGTCAGTTCTTGGTAGTCGAGAGGCGATCGGTCCGCGGAAACCGTTATCTCAGGCAAACCAGCAGTGGGGTTGAGTATATTGAGGAGGAAAGCTACTTTGTCTTCAGGAGAGTTCGACCGGAGTCTCGCTGTTGAGTGATCTGGGTAGAAAGAATCCCCGCATTTTCGTGAACAGGCTACCCGCCTCTGAGGGTCGCCAGAAGGTAATCCCGGTTCAGCTGGGCAATTAAATCGAGGCTGATTTCCTTGGGGCAAACGGCTTCGCAGGACCCGATGCTGGTGCAGTTTCCGAAACCTTCGGCGTCCATGGCCTTGACCAGGCTCAAGGCCCGCCGGTCCTTTTCCACGATTCCCTGTGGAAGATTCCTCAAGTGAGCCACTTTGGCTGCCACAAACAAAACGGCTGAAGCATTCTTACAGGCAGCCACGCAGGCACCGCAGCCAATGCAGGCTGCTGCATCCATGGCCCGCTCGGCCTTGTCTTTGGGAACAAGGATGGCATTGGCCTCGCAGGCTTGACCTGTGGAGACAGAAATGAAGCCTCCAGCCTGGACGATCCGATCAAAGGCGTTCCGATCCACAATCAGATCCTTGACTACCGGGAACGGCCGGGCGCGCCAGGGTTCTATCACGACGGTCTCACCCTCTCGAAAGTGCCGCATATGAAGCTGGCAGACGGTCGTACCCTTGTGACCCCCATGAGGAATGCCGTTAATCACCAGCGAGCACATCCCGCAAATCCCTTCGCGGCAATCGGAATCGAAAGCAATGGGTTCTTCACCTCGCAAAATAAGGTCCTGGTTGACCACATCCAGCATCTCCAGGAACGACATGTCGGGGACAATGTTGCGGGCCTGGTACTCCACTAACTTGCCGGGTGTCTGGGCATTCTTCTGTCGCCACACTCGCAACGTGAGGTTCATTACTTATAGCTCCTTTGGGCCAGATGGATCTCTTCGTAGATCAAAGGCTCCTTAACCATTAGTGGCGCCTTGTCCTCACCCTGGTATTGCCAGACCGCAACATGGGCAAATTCGGTGTCGTTTCGGGATGCCTCCCCCTCTTCGGTTTGATATTCCGTGCGGAAGTGGCCGCCGCACGACTCATTTCGCGTTAGAGCATCCCGACAGATCAATTCCGCAAATTCCATAAAATCGGCTACCCGGCCCGCTTTTTCGAGTTCCAGGTTTAGATCCCCGCCCTCCCCCGTCACCGTAATGTTTTCCCAGAACTCTCGACGCAGTTCCGGGATCCGCTTCAAGGTCCCCTCCAGTCCTTCGGCATTTCTAGCCATTCCGCAATATTCCCACATGAGATGACCCAGCTCGCGGTGGAAGGAAGTGACGGTTCGCCGACCACGAATTGCGAGCAGATTTCCGATTCTCGATTTGACTTCTTCTTCGACATTTCGGAACTCAGGATGAGTGGTGAGAACCTGTGTTTGTTTGGTCGACGCAAAAAAGTGACTGATGGTATAAGGCAAGACAAAGTAACCGTCTGCCAGACCCTGCATCAATGCGCTGGCTCCCAGCCGGTTTGCGCCATGATCCGAGAAATTAGCTTCCCCGATGACAAAGAGTCCCAGGATATTGCTCATCAGGTGGTAATCCACCCACAAACCGCCCATGGTGTAATGGGCCGCGGGGTAAATGCGCATGGGCGACTTGTAACCGTCTTCTCCGGTAATCCGCTCGTACATTTCAAAGAGATTGCCATAGCGTTCGACAATTGTCTCTCTGCCCAACCGCTTGATCGCATCGGCAAAATCAAGGTAAACGCCCCGACCGCCGGGACCAACGCCTCGGCCTTCATCGCAGACTTCTTTGGCTGCGCGGGAAGCAATGTCCCGGGGAGCCAGGTTTCCGTAGCTCGGATACTTTCGCTCCAGGAAATAGTCCCTGTCGGCCTCCGGAATTTCGGGAGGCAAGCGCTTGTCTCCCTTGTCTTTGGGAACCCAGACTCGACCATCATTGCGCAACGATTCTGACATCAGTGTCAGTTTCGATTGATGATCCCCGCTGACCGGTATGCAAGTCGGGTGAATCTGGGTGAAACAGGGATTCGCAAAACCGGCGCCCCTCTTATAGGCACGATAAATGGCCGTTACGTTGCAGCCCACAGCGTTCGTGGAAAGGAAAAATACGTTACCGTATCCGCCGGTGGCCAGGACAATGGCATCAGCCGTGTGGGAAGTGATCTTTCCACTGATCAGGTCACGGACGATGATTCCTTGCGCACGACCCTCCACGACGACCAGATCGAGCATCTCCGTCCGTGGGTACATCTTCACCTGTCCCAGCCCGATTTGTCGCGATAAGGCTTGATATGCGCCCAATAAAAGCTGTTGTCCGGTTTGGCCTCGCGCATAAAAGGTTCTGGAAACCTGGGCGCCGCCGAAAGAGCGGTTGGCAAGCAAGCCTCCGTATTCCCGGGCGAATGGCACACCTTGAGCAACACACTGGTCAATAATATTGACACTGACTTGTGCTAACCGGTAGACGTTGGCCTCGCGTGAACGAAAGTCACCTCCCTTGATTGTGTCGTAAAAGAGCCGATAGATGCTGTCACCATCGTTCGGATAATTCTTGGCGGCATTAATTCCTCCCTGAGCTGCGATGCTATGGGCCCGTCGAGGACTATCCTGGTAGCAGAAACACTCCACGTTGTACCCTAACTCCGCCAGTGACGCCGCACCTGATGCTCCGGCCAATCCCGAACCGACAATAATGACCTTGAACTTCCTTTTGTTGGAGGGGTTGACCAACTTCATCTCCAAGCGGCACTGGTCCCACTTCTTTTCGAGGGGACCGGAAGGAATTCTTGGATCCAGATTCATATGTCGCAAACCTTAAGAATTCGAACTAGTACTAAATCTAGGGTTGGGCACGATCATTGGCAACTCTTACCGGCGGGGAGGAAGAAGTCTTCTGGACCGTCTGTTCCGAAGAAACCGCCACGGCCCGATAAGGGACTTCCCT
>DATKMG010000300.1:0-13987 GCA_035541995.1 Terriglobia bacterium | reverse complement strand
AAGATTATCAACATCGGATCAATGCTTTCCATCTTCGGCGCATCCTTCGCCCCGGCTTATAGCGCGAGCAAAGGCGGCATCGTCCAACTTACAAAATCACTGGCCGCGACCTGGGCGAAGGATAATATCCAGGTCAATGCGGTGCTCCCAGGCTGGATTGATACTGACCTCACGCGTCGGGCCCGCCAGGAGATCCCGGGCTTGCACGAGCGCGTGCTGGCGCGCACTCCGGCCGGACGTTGGGGCAACGTCGACGACCTTGCGGGCATTGCGGTCTTTCTGTCCAGCTCTGCCTCTGATTTCATCACGGGCGCGGTCATTCCTGTTGACGGTGGATACTCGGTTGTTGGCTGATTGATTTGTGCAATCGGCGCGGTTCCCTTGCCCAGTGGAAAGTTTGGGGCTTGTCTCTTGATCGTCAGGCAGGCTCGGAAACGTTGAAGAAGGGGGAATGGTCAATATGAGCCAGGAGCCCATATTCTTTGCCGACCTGGACCTGGCACGCCGCTTGGAAAGGGCTGAAGGTCTCAGCAATGCGAGATTTGTCGAGGCCAGAGCCGAAGCCTTTCCTCAAAGCGGTGCACGATGGATCGAAGTGGCAGGGGTCTATGCCATGTACGATGGCGCCTCATCCCCGGTGACGCAGACCTTCGGTTTTGGCCTATTCGAGCCGATCACAAATGCCGAGTTGGAAAAGATCGAAGACTTCTTCAGAGGCCACGGCGCGGCAGTGTCCCATGAGGTTAGCCCACTGGCTGGACTCTCGGTGATGAGCTTGCTGCATGAGCGAGGTTATCAACCCATCGAATTCACGAGCGTGATGTATCGAACTATCCACCAAGGGATGGATCTTAAACTGTCGCGCAACGAGAGAATTCGGGCGCGTCCCATTAGAGAGGATGAACAAGAGCTCTGGGCGAAAATTAACGCCAAAGGATGGGGCGACCTGCCTGAATTCGCCGGCTTCTTGTCGGAATTGGCGCAGATTACCCCGCACAGAAGAGACACCACCTTGTTTCTGGCGGAAGTTGACGGGCGCCCGATCGCCGCCGGAGCATTGTGTACCAGCAACGGTGTCGCCTTGCTCGCGGGGGCCTGCACCGTGCCGGAGGAGCGCAAGCAAGGCGCGCAACTTGCATTGCTTGACAGCCGCTTGAGCTCCGCGGCTCGACAAGGTTGTGATATCGCCATGATGTGTGCCCAGCCGGGCAGTCCTTCTCAGCACAATGCTGAGCGACATGGCTTCCGCATCGCCTACACTCGCATCAAGTGGCAGTTGCCGAAGGCCGGGTGAGGGGTGGGCAAACTTAATGTCGATTGAATGAAGAGAACGATTCATCTTCCACCCGTCATACTGAGATTAGTAGCTCGTGTCGTACTTCATGATCAGGATCGTAGCAAGCAAAACAATCCCGGACCCGACCATGGCCAGCGCGCTCAGTCTTTCACCGAGCAGTGTTGCAGCAAGAAGGACCCCGAAGATCGGTACGAGGTAAAGAGAGACGGAAGCGACCGTGACATCGAGGTGTTCCAATGCAGCAAAAAAGAGAAGCATTGAAGCGCCATACATGAGGATCGCCAGGAAAGCAAAAGCGGTCCATGATTTCCAATCGAAAGCGCCGAATAATTTCCAGTGAAACGGCTCCGCCCAGATGAGTAGCGGCAAGCTCGCAAGCGATGCCGTGATGTAGCTAAAAATCAGGATTTCAATTTCCTGGAAGCGCCGAAGCAAGCCTTTGCAGTAGGTGTTATAAAAAGCCGAGCCGAAACAGCCAACGAAGATCAGGCCGTTGCCGGCAATGTACTTCATCTCGGCGAATGAACTCTGCCGGATGTCTTCGACGGACATCAGCAACACTCCCACAAGGCCGATCGCCAGGGAAGCAATGCGCAGAAGCGTCAGCCTCTCGTGGAGCATCAGGGAAGCCAGGACTGCCGTGATGACAGGAATCATCAAGTTGAGAACGGCACCGTTGGATGCCAGCGATTTGGAGATTCCCCACGTCATCCCAAGTTGAGCAAGCACCTGCCCGGCTACACCGGCCAGCACGAACTTCCCCCAGTCTGACCATGTGGGCCGGATGGCACCGGGGTTGGCGCGCCGCTTACGCACAAGCAGAGGCACGAAAAGTAGAGTGGTGATGTAAAAGGGTACGAAGGTGATAGCGATTGGCCCCATCTGGCGGTCCAGAAACTTCACGGCAGTACCCTGGGCCGACCAGATGAGTGAAGCCATTGCGAGCAAGGTGAAATAGCCAACCATTCGTCCCTTGTAAGTCTGGGGCAGCGTTTCAGCAGTGTGAGTCATCTTTTATCCCCGTTGCACGATTACGCCGAAGCGGTCGGCACCCATCGAACTGCCGTCGAAAACACAGGGTTCCATGTGTCGCATTTCCGCATAGCTCCGTACCACCTCGCGGAAGAATCCCTGGGCATCCTTGTGCCCCAGGATAGGAACAGTTCCACTGGGACCCCCGCCGCTGACCTTGGCTCCATAGAGGCCGTTGGCTGCCCCTTGCTCGCATACCAGATTGACCAACAGGTCCGTTGCCTCATTGCCGAGACCACACTCCGTGTAGGAGTAATGAGATTGATACATCAAGTCACCCATTAGACGCCACGCATTCTCCAAAGCCTGGGCTGCGTCGCCACGCGCCAATTTGACAAACAACGGAATGCGCTGATTTTCTTCGACGGCGTACCGCACGATCCAAATCGGATTAGAAATTGATCAATCCAGCATCAAGAAGTTTTTTCAGAATTCGCAGGCTCTCTGCTTCACGGAACGGACAGATTGAGAGGATTGACTTCACGTCCCAAGTGCCGTCAATCCGTGAGATGATGAAACCTTCCTTAGGCCCAAGCCCATGCTGCCTGAGTTGGTCGACGGAGACTGCCAGATGGGGGACTGATTCAGGCGAGATCCCCGCTTGATACATTTGCCGAACAAAGTGATCCTCAGCCGATTGGAACATCCGTTGGGCTTCAAAGCTGGTTGGATTTCGCTCGAGAACTTTGTGAACATTGGTCAGAGCTTGAAAGACAGCTCCCTCCTGAATTTGCGTGGCAACCCGTGAGAGGTCGGCCTGGGTAATTTCTTCAAGTTCCCCTTCCAGATGAGGAGTAGGCGGGTCGGAGGGAAGTTCGCTTTCAGGCCTGATGATGCCGGCATTGAGCATCTCAAATAACCGGGAATAAACGTGGAAGGGCGAAGCATGCAGCTGGTAACAGAGCTCACCGACCGTCTTGCCTTTCTTGATATGCCATAGAATCTTTGGGTAGTCGCTCTCGGTCCCCGGATGGGAATAATCAGCATTTGGAACCAAGCCTAGTATGACTCGGTCCGAAGGAATTTGCTGACGATAGCGTCGCCATTCGTCGGCCCGGATCATCCCCTCAATCACCACAAGAGCAGGACGAATCTCAATCCGTATCAGATCTTCCGGAAGCGGGACCTCGTCTTCGAACTCAAATTCCGCTTGATCCCAGAGAAACAGGTCATAGATTAGTTCGAGGGCGCGCAAGCGCAACATCTCGACCACTTCCTTCTCACTCAATATCTCAAGCTTGATCAATACTCTCCCGAGGCGTTCTTTTGACTGTCGATGCACCTCCAGCGCTGAACGCAGTTGAGCCTCCTCGACTTTGCCATAATGGAGAAGAAACTGGCCGAAGTATTCCTTGGGATCGTTTGTGATGGACCCCACGATGGTCCCTTGTTCGCTGAAGATCTGCTTGGAGATGTTTCCACGACCAACCACAAGCCGTCCCGTTTTGCGGGCGTTCTCCATAAACTGCAGAAGATCGACGATACTCATCGTGGCAAGACTGCCGCGAAGACTCATGTTTTGACTATCCCATGTTTTGGCATTTTGCCTCTACCGTTATTGGGTGTGAATCAACTGAACATGTCACCGACCCCAAGAATACCTTGACGGGCCTCCGGATTCAACCGACTCCTCCTTGCCTTGACCTTTTTGACAGGGTGGATTATTGTGCTGGGTTGATTCCTGAATGGAGGCAAAGTACCAGAGGTTCGGTTGATCATCTCGTCAGAAGATTTCCGATCATGACCTTCTTCCCTCAACTGGTTTTTTGGGTGACTTTCACGATCCTGCTAGGGTCACTCTCTGCAAGCCTGGCTTATCCCTTTTTGGAGGGGAGAGATAGTCCTTGAACTGCGAAAACTGTGGCGCTCCGATGAAAAGGACATTAGACGACGAGACTTATTATTGTGAGTTTTGTTCTTCCACCTCTCCAGTGGCAGTCTCAGACGATATCATTCAGGTTTTCCAGGAAACCTGTGGGCTGACCTGTCCAATCTGCAGTGTTCCGCTGGTCACGGCTTCCATCCTGGGTGGTCCGGCATCCTATTGCAGGAACTGCGGCGGAGTTTTGGTCAAGCAGGAGATCTTCCTGGCTGTTGTGGATGTGCTTCGCAGTCGGGCCAAGGGCCCCGGAATTTCTCCGAAGCCTATCCTTCCCGAACAGCTCCAGCGACGAATTAACTGTCCCCATTGCGGAGGGACGATGGAAACTCACCCTTACCTTGGGCCCGGGAATTTCGTCATTGACCTCTGCACTGTTTGCAGCACTGTCTGGTTGGACAAAGGGGAGATCATGGCCATTGCCTTATCTCCCGGCGGGGATCGGGAGGCTTGAGGGTCTTTCTCTGGCGGAATTATCTAGAGGAAGCCAAGTTGAAGCTTCGCGGCTTCGGTCATCATAGAGGGATTCCAGGCAGGGTCCCACACCAGATCGACTCTGACCGAATTCACTCCCTGGATGCTCTGGACCTTCTGTTCCACTTCCCCGGGAAGAGTGCCGGCTACAGGGCACATTGGCGAGGTCAGAGTCATTCGGATTGTGACGTTATTTGAGCCGTCAATCTCGACTGTATAGATCAAGCCAAGCTCGTAAATATTGACCGGTATCTCGGGATCGTAGCAGCTTCGCAAAACATCAATCACCCGGAATTCCAGATCCGGGTTCGGTTTTGAAGTGTCAGCCGTCTGAGCAGATATTCCTTCCATAATCATTCTCCAAATCTTAGTTAATCTTCGCTGGAGGCAATTGAACCGGTACTTCAGGTCACTCAGTTGAGACAGCCGGCTTATTCTCCAGCGCTGCTTTCAGCGTATGCCAAGCCAGGGTGGCACATTTCACGCGAACCGGAAACTCGCGGACCCCGGCGAAGACTTCCAGCTTGCCGAGTTCCGGGAATTGGGCGATGGCCTCTGCCGGGCTAGTGACCAGGTGATGAAACTCCTCAAAAAGTCGATAAGCCTCCTCCAACGTCCTGCCCTTCAGACTTTCCGTCATCAAAGAAGCAGACGCTGTTGAAATCGCACAGCCGGTACCTTCAAAGCTGATGTCCTTGATGACACTCCCATCCAATTCCAAGTAAATCCTCACTTTGTCACCACACAACGGGTTATTTCCCTGGGCGAGACAAGAAGGGGCCTGCTGCCGACGACAGTTTCGCGGGTGTTTTGCATGATCGAGGATGACTTCCTGGTAGAGGTCTCGCAAATCGGACATGGTTATTGGAAAACCTCGCTAACTTTGTAGAGTGCGGTTACCAGAGCATCGATTTCCTCTCGAGTGTTGTACATGCCGAACGAAGCCCGGACTGTTGCCGGAATGCCAAAACGGTCCATTACAGGCTGGGCACAATGGTGTCCTGTTCGTACGGCGATCCCCTCTTGGTCCAAGATCGTTCCCACATCATGGGGGTGCACACCTTCCAGGACGAATGAGAGCACCGAGGCTTTCTGCTGCGCGGTTCCAATCAAGCGGAGTTTTGGAATGGCAGAGAGGGCCTGCGTTGCATATTCAAGCAGATCCTCTTCGTGAGCTGCGACCCGGTCGATCCCGGTATTTGTCAAGTAATCGATTGCAGCACCCAACCCAATTACCCCCGCTATGTGAGGCGTTCCAGCTTCAAACTTATAGGGGATTTTATTATAGGTGGTTTCTTCGAAAGTCACAGAGCTGATCATATCGCCCCCTCCCTGGTACGGGGGCATGCTTTCCAGCAACTGGGCCTTGCCGTATAAGACCCCGATTCCTGTCGGGCCATACACCTTGTGGCCGGAGAAGGCATAATAATCACAATTCAGGTCCCTGACATCCACTTGTTTGTGAGGAACAGCCTGAGCCCCGTCCACTAGAACAGGAATGCCGCATTCGTGGGACATTCGCACGATTTCTTTTATTGGATTTAAAGTCCCTAATGCATTCGAGACGTGAGTGATGGCTACCAGCCGAGTTCGACCACTGAGCAGGCGAGCGAAATCCTCCAGGATCATCTCGCCTCGGTCGCTGATGGGTGCCACGCGTAGCTGAGCCCCTGTTTCAGAACAAATCATCTGCCACGGGACAATGTTCGAATGGTGCTCCATGGCCGAGATGAGAATCTCATCCCCCGCTTTGAGATTCCGCCGAGCGTAAGTCCATGCGACTAGATTGATCGCCTCAGTGGTTCCCTTGACAAATACAATCTCGCGATCCTCAGCGGCGTTGATAAACTTCTGAACTCTTGTGCGGGTCCTCTCGAATTCACGGGTCGCCAGCTCGCTGAGAAAGTGGACACCCCGATGCACATTTGAATTCTCAGAAGTGTAGTACTGAAGGATTCTGTCAATAACAGACTGGGGTTTCTGACTGGTCGCAGCATTGTCCAGATATACCAGAAGATTCCCTCGAACCCTCTGCCGGAGGGCAGGGAAATCCTCCCGGATTCGATAAACGTCGTAGGACAATTCATCGCTTGAATGATTCAAGCGAGCGAGATTGTTGGTCGCGACATTCATAAAGACTCTTTTAATTCCTGGAAACCAGGAAGATCCCGAAAGAGAATCTTTTCCAGGCCTTCCCGGAGGGAAGAGATTTTGATCCGGTTGGTGAGTTCGCTGGCAAACGCATAAGTCAGGATGTTCCGAGCCGTCTCCAAATCAATCCCTCGGGACCGCAGATAGAAGAGTGCCTCTGCCGATAACTGCCCTACCGTGGCGCCATGTGTGCATTTGACGTCGTCAGCATAAATCTCCAGTTGCGGGTTCGTGTTGGCCAATGCCTCCTCAGAAAGAAGGAGATTCCTGTTGGTCTGTTTGGAATCGGTCTTTTGAGCCCCCGGACGGACAATGATCCTCCCGTTAAAGACCGCCCTGGCCCTCTCATCCAAAATGCCCTTATACAGTTCGCGGCTGCTGCAATGAGGTTTGGCATGCTCAATGCGGGTGTGATTGTCCACATGCTGCTGTCCTCTGACGACATAGAGCCCGTTCAACAGGGCTTCCCCTCCCTCGCCATCCAGGACCACGTTAACATCATTGCGGACCAGCGCTCCGCCCAGAGAGATGGAGTGGGTGGAGAAATTGCTGACGCGAGACTGATGAACATCGAGGGTGGCTATGTGAAAGGCCTCCAGGCTTTCCTGTTGAAAGCAGTAATGGTCCAGAATGGCATTTTCTGCCAGGACAATCTCGGTCACGGCATTATTTAAATGGACACCATTGCCAACGCTTACGTAACTCTCCAGGATTCTGGCCTGGCTGTTCGATTCTGCAAGGATGAGATTCCGCGGGTAAGAAACCACGGGTTCTTCCAGCCTAGTCGAAATATATAGAATGTGGATTGGCTGTTCCACCAGGCGGTTCTTCCCGATCTGTACCACAGCCCCTTTTCTGAAGAAAGCGGTGTTCAACGCGACAAAGGCGTGCTCGTCGTAGCCAGCATGCCGGCAAAGGTGGTTTGACAGCAGTTCCGGCTGCGAATTTAATACGGATTCCAAGCTTTCGACCTGGACGTCATCCCTGGAGCCGACTAACGTCGATAACTTCGGTGCAAACTCGCCATTTACAAAAACAATCTGAGGTCCAGGCAAACTTCCGAACGTCAGGGCGGGGAGGGCCGTCAACGCCTGCCGGTGGGAGAAACTGCTGGCTAGCTTGAACGGGATTCTGGAAATCGGGGCCACACTGGTAAACCGCCAATCTTCATCGTGGGTTGTGGGAAAGCCTACGGAAAGAAAACGATCCATGGCCGCTTTGCGAATACCCGCCAGCCAGGTGGGCTCATTCCTCAAGCTCTTTTCCATGCTTGCGAACTGAGATTGGTACAATTCTTTTTCCGTTGTCAGACTGATCATGATTATGGTTTTCTCCCTTAAGAACCGAGTACCTGGGCAGTGGCCACTTCATCCTCAAGCCATCCGTAACCCTTCTCTTCCAACTCTAATGCCAGCTCTTTGCCGCCTGATTTTACGATGCGGCCATTGACCAGCACATGAACGAAGTCGGGAACAATGAAATTGAGGAGGCGTTGATAATGAGTTATGACGATGACAGCCCGATGTGCGGTATGGAGAATGTTGACTCCGTTGGCAACGATCTTCAAGGCATCAATATCCAGTCCTGAATCGGTCTCATCCAGAATTGCCAGCCTCGGATCCAGCACGGCCATCTGAAAAATCTCATTGCGCTTTTTTTCACCGCCGGAGAATCCTTCATTCACCGGCCGATTGATGAGGCTTTCGTCCATTTCAACCAGCTTCATCTTTTCCCTGACCAGCTTGAGAAAGTCCATGGCATCAAGCTCCGGCTGCCCGCGATTCTTCCTGATAGCGTTCAAAGCTGCTTTGAGGAAATAAGTGTTGCTGACACCGGGAATTTCCACGGGATATTGAAACGCCATGAAGATCCCTTCACGGGCCCTGTCCTCTGGCGCCAGCCCCAACAAGTCTTTCCCGTCAAACAGGACTTCGCCCTCCGTCACCTCATAGGACTCACGCCCTGCCAGAACCTGTGCCAGCGTACTTTTCCCCGAACCGTTGGGCCCCATAATGGCGTGGATTTCGCCAACTTTGACCTTCAAGTCAATGCCTTTGAGGATTGGTTTGTTTTCGACCTTTGCATGCAGATTGCGAATTTCCAGCATCCTTGGTTTTCTCCAGTTAAGTGATATATTATCCAACACTGCCTTCGAGGCTGACACCCAGCAGCTTCTGAGCCTCCACGGCAAACTCCATGGGCAATTCGCGAAAGACTTCCTTGCAGAACCCGTTGACAATCATCGAAACCGCATCCTCCGCCGAGATCCCCCGTTGCTTGCAGTAAAAAATCTGGTCCTCTCCAATCTTGGAAGTGGAAGCCTCATGCTCCATCCTGGCTGTACTGTTCTTGACTTCGATGTAAGGGAACGTATGGGCGCCGCACTTGTCTCCCAACAAAAGCGAGTCACACTGGGAGAAATTGCGCGCGTGATCGGCACCTTTCAGGATCTTAACCAGTCCTCGGTAGGTATTCTGCCCGTGGCCTGCCGAAATTCCCTTGGCGACGATGGTACTTCGGGTGTTCTTCCCGATATGAATCATTTTGGTTCCGGTGTCGGCCTGCTGGTAGTTGTTGGTTAAGGCCACTGAATAGAATTCACCGATTGAGTTGTCCCCTTGGAGAATACAACCGGGGTATTTCCAGGTTATCGCGGAACCAGTCTCCACCTGAGTCCACGAGATCTTAGAGTTGACCCCCAAACACTTGCCGCGTTTTGTTACAAAATTATAAATACCGCCCTTGCCCTCTTTGTCTCCCGGATACCAGTTTTGGACCGTGGAGTACTTAATCTGGGCATTGTCGAGGGCCACCAGCTCTACCACTGCGGCATGCAGTTGATTTTCGTCCCGAACTGGAGCGGTACATCCTTCCAGATAGCTGACGTACGCCCCCTCATCGGCAATGATTAGAGTGCGTTCAAACTGCCCCGTATTTGCGGCGTTGATGCGGAAATACGTGGACAGTTCCATGGGACAACGGACCCCCTTGGGGACATAACAGAAAGAGCCGTCGCTGAACACCGCTGAGTTGAGGGTGGCAAAGAAATTGTCGGTGTAAGGAACGACAGATCCCAGGTACTTCTTTACCAATTCCGGATGTACTTGAACCGCTTCCGAGAATGAACAAAAGATGATTCCTAAGTCAGCCAGTTTCACCTTAAACGTAGTGGCCACTGAGACGCTGTCAAAAACGGCGTCCACCGCCACCCCACTGAGCCGCTCCTGTTCTCTCAGTGAGATCCCCAATTTGTCGTAGGTTTTGAGAAGCTCGGGATCCACTTCATCCAGACTTTTGGGCCGATCCTTATTGTTTTTGGGGGCCGAGTAATAGACGATACCTTGGTAATCGATCGGTGGATGATGAACATTGGCCCAGGTGGGCTCTTTCATGGTCAGCCAATGCTGATATGCCTTGAGGCGCCAATCCAGCATGAATTGCGGTTCCTTCTTTTTAGCCGAGATTATCCCGATGATTTCTTCATTTAGGCCTTTAGGTACCGCATCTGCATCAATTTCAGTGACGAACCCGTACTTGTATTCGCGATTGGCTAATTCCTCGATCGTATTCGTAGCTGTAACCATCTATTTTCATCTCCTTATTCATTTCAATGACGGCCGCAAAAACTGGCGCAACACCATCAAACATCCTGAAGTACTGGCAACGCCGGTTCTGGCTCAACCTTTCGAATAGGCTGGGCTGGACCGCGACTTTGAGGTTTCTCCACTGGGAAGGGAAGCCTCAATTCAATTGGCCATTGCTGAACCATTTGCTCAATCGTC
Organism: Terriglobia bacterium; assembly: GCA_035541995.1. Lineage (GTDB taxonomy): Bacteria > Acidobacteriota > Terriglobia > Versatilivoradales > Versatilivoraceae > DATKMG01. Next base: position 3,372 of record DATKMG010000300.1, on the reverse strand, counting down.
AATTGTCCTAACATCTGGATGACTCCCTCATGCAATCTCTGAAGGGGGGTCTTGACATTGCATCGGTCGAACTGAGTGCAATAGCTCTCGCCGGAAACGCAATTGGTCATGGAAAGAGGACCTTCCAGGGCCTCAATGACCGAGGCTGCACTAATCGTGCCTGCGGGGCTGGCTAGAGAATACCCGCCTGAGATTCCGTGCTGAGAAACGAGGATCCTTTTCTTTGTAAGCCTCTGAAGGATCTTTGCCATCAGCTCGGCCGGGATTCGGTATGTTTCAGAGATCTCCCGGGCACTGCAAGCAGCCCTATCCGGGATCTGTGCCAGATGCATCAGGGCCATCAAACCGTAATCAACTCTTTTTGATAGCTTTAGCATATCGAATGTTAACTACGACCAATTCGGTCGGCTATTAAATTATGATGCTTCCCTGCGCTTGTCAAGTTTTCTTTTTACCTGCATTTCTTGATACAAAAAAGCGATTAAGCGCCGTACTCGAGATTACAGCCTTGGAGGTCTCAAGGCAGTGCCTCTCCATCTCCGGAACTGCATCATTGAAGATTCCAGTTAATGGTGGGAAAGCGACGATTTGCGTTGATCAATGTGGATAAATTGAGACAAATAGAAGAGTCAAAGGCTAGCATTTCCGTTTGAAACTCGTTAGGATAAAACAACTTAGTTTAAAAAGCAGGATGTGGTGCCTGTCTTGCACAGTAAATTGATCCGGACTTGATTATCATTCTGCTCCGAAGTGGCGGAGGTCAATCTTGGATTTCCAACAGACTGTAGAGGCTCCAATTTGCTTCTCAGGGATCGGGCTCCATACTGGAGCCCCTGTGACTCTGAAGCTCAATCCGGCCCCTCCAGGTACCGGTGTGGTTTTCAAGAGGGTGGATCTAGACGACTTCTGTGTCGAGGCCAACATTAGAAATGTCGCCCGCGTCGCCTACGCAACCACTTTAATGAAGAAAGGAGTGCTGATCTCTACAGTTGAACATTTGCTTTCTTCGCTCTATATCTTTGGTATCGACAATGTCTTCATCGAATTGGACAACCTGGAAGTCCCGATCCTTGATGGAAGCGCTCTGAACTTCGTTGAGAGAATCCAGGAAGTCGGACTCAGGCGTCAGGCCGTACCGAGGAAGTATCTGGTGATTGAGAAGGCCGTTCATTTGAGAAATCGCGACAAAAGGATCTCCGTATTTCCTGCTGATTCATTTCAGATTACCTATTCCATCGATTTCACCCATCCGCTGATAGGCAGACAGATCTTCCAGTTTGAAGCGTCGGCAGCTGCGTTTAGCAAAGAGATTGCTCCGGCCAGGACCTTTGGATTCTTTCACGAAGTGGAAGAACTTCGGAGGAATGGCCTGGTTCGAGGGGGGTCGTTGGAAAATGCCGTCGTGCTAACCGAAACAGGGATATTGAGCAATACCTTGAGGTTCAAGGATGAGTTTGTGCGGCATAAAATTCTTGATAACATTGGGGATCTTTCACTGATTGGATACCCGCTGATCGGGCGGATTGTAGCCCACAAAGCCGGGCATGCCATGCACACCCAGCTCGTGTCAAAAATCCTTGGAGCACCCTCCTTGTGGAAGTTGAGAAGCTCTGAAGAGATTTGGCCTGCTGCTCCCTCGAAACGGCTCTCGAAGGACCGTGGACCCATTGATTTGGGTCTGACTGGCTTGGCCAGTCATATCGGACAAGATCGTGCGTGACCCGGAGGAATCCCCGGCTGCAGCGCGGACAGAATCCCTCGTTAATCTAGGTAAGCCGCTCAGGCTTTTTCAGAGCTTTAACATGGGGCCTTGCTGACTGGGTTTTCCATCCATTTACGGCAACCAATGCAGGGAGTGGAAGGGTAATACAGGTGCGAGGCTGTCCGATCTCCACGGAAACCTGATAATTTCTCGGCGGCGCTTGAGTTATCAACTTCCTCAGCGACCAATCACTGAATCCCGCGACTTTCACTTGATTCCCGATTTTGCGCTCTTCTATACTTAGGACCCTCAGGTTTGGATCAAGATTGAACTTGTTTCAGGCCGGGTGGCCGGTCAAGGCCACGAGAGGTTTCTTGCTCGAGCAAGTTGTTTAACCGGCAACCTATGCTATTAGGCTGCAGTGCGACGTGGGCCACTGGCGGAGCCGGACATCCAAACCCAATTGGAAACATACACCGTGTCTGAGTTGACGAGTACAGGAAAACTGGAGGCTCTCATGGAGCAGCTCGAACCCACCGTCGAAACCAATCCTTTCGAGGCCATGGTATCGCGTTTCAACATTGCTGCCGAGAAGCTGAAGTTGGACCAAGGGCTTTACGAGGTTCTCATTGCGCCGGATCGGGAAATTACGGTGTCTCTACCGGTGCACATGGATGACGGCAGGCTCAAGGTATTCAAGGGATACCGGGTGCAGCACAACATGGCCCGGGGACCTGCCAAAGGAGGAATTCGCTATGCCCCAGACGTCAATTTGGACGAAGTTCGAGCTTTAGCTGCATGGATGACCTGGAAGTGTGCGGTAGTCAATATCCCCTTTGGCGGCGCCAAAGGCGGGATCGTTTGTGATCCCAAGAAGCTCTCGCTGAGTGAATTGGAGAGGGTCACTCGTCGTTACACGGCGTCTTTAATCGATATAATTGGTCCGGAGCGGGATGTTCCGGCTCCCGACATCAACACCGATGAACGGGTCATGGCATGGATTATGGATACCTATTCCATGCATGTCCGCCACACAGTCACCGCAGTTGTGACTGGTAAGCCGATCGACTTGGGTGGATCATTAGGTCGCCGTGAAGCCACCGGGCGCGGCTGCATGATCGTTTGTGATCGGGCCATATCGCGCTTCGGAATGAAGAGGGAGAACACCCGGGTGATCATCCAGGGTTGCGGAAACGTCGGTTCCATGGCAGCCCGATTCCTCTATGAGGCGGGCTACCGCATCATTGGAGTCTCGGATATTAATGGTGGCATTTATAACCCTCTGGGGATTAACATCAGCCGAATGATGACCCACTGCCAGGATGCCAAGACTGTTGTCGGATTTCCGGATGCTGAGCCCATTTCAGGAGCGGAGATCCTGGAGCAACCTTGCGACATCCTGCTTCCGGCGGCTACCGAAAACCAGATCACCAGCCAAAATGCTGACCGGATCCAGGCCAAGATTATTTGTGAAGGTGCCAACGGCCCTACCACGGCGCAAGCTGACGACATTCTCTATAACAAAAAGATTTTTATCATCCCGGACATCCTAGCCAATGCAGGCGGCGTGACGGTCTCTTACTTCGAATGGGTCCAGGATCGACAAGGGTTCTTCTGGAACCTCCGGACAGTCAATGAGCAGTTGGAGGAGATTATGGTAAACAGTTTCG
>DATKMG010000299.1:0-7028 GCA_035541995.1 Terriglobia bacterium | reverse complement strand
GGCTCTTACACGCTGACCGGCCAGGGAGAACCCGAGCGAATTGTGGGGGGTGAGACGACCTATGGTTTCTTGCGTGTGCTGGGCATCCAGCCTGTGCTGGGCCGATTCTTTACAGCTGAAGAAGACCAACCTGGGGCCCCTCGGCTGGCTGTATTAAGTTATGCGGCCTGGCAGCGGCGCTTTGGTGCGAGTTCAGACGTGCTCGGTAGCACGTTGATGCTCGACAGCATGCCTTTCACCATCATTGGCGTCTTGCCTCGCGGTTTTGCTCTCCCTGGAGTTCGGACTTGCGAGTTTTTTGCGGCACTCCGGGAGGATCCATCCAACGGCCGTTTTCAGCATCAATACGGCGTATTGGCGCGACTTAAGCCCGGTGTGTCGGTGGAGCTCGCACAGGCGAATATGACCACAATCACAAGCCGACTGGAGCAGGAATATCCGGAGACAAACAAGGGATGGGGGGCTAAGGTTACTCCTATTCGCGAAGCGATTGCCACGGAGACAAAGGAGCCAGCTCTCATCCTGTTTTCAGCCGTCTTCTTTGTTTTACTCTTAGCCTGCGCTAACGTGGCCGGCTTGCAGCTGGCGCGTGCCTCCGCCCGCGCCAAGGAGATGGCGGTGCGCGCCTCGTTAGGAGGGAGCCGGGTGCGCCTTGTTTGCCAGATGCTGACCGAAAGCTTGTTGCTGGCATTGGCGGGAGGAGTGCTGGGTTTGTTCTTTGCCCAATGGCTAATGGACGTATTGCGCGCCACAGCTCCCGAAGATTTTGCGCTGGATGCAACACTTCGAATTGACCCCACGGTGCTCCTGTTCACGCTGGCGATATCGATGTTGACCGGGATTGTATTTGGGTTGGCTCCCGCACTTTACGGATCAAAATCCGATCTGAATTCAGCCATCAAGGGCGACCCAAATCTCTGGAGCGGCGCCCGGACGCGGGGGCGATTCATGTCCTGCCTGATTGCCGGCGAGGTGACTCTGTCCCTGGTGTCGCTGGTGGGAGCAGGTTTGCTTCTCAAAGACCTTATGGTGGTTTTGCGCTTGCAAACCGGTTTGCATATCGAGCACGTTCTGACGTTTGCGCTTGATCCTCCTCACGCGAGGTACCAATCTCCACAAGGCGTGGCGCCATTCTATAGAGACCTGCTCGATCGTCTGCGTTCCACGACTGGAGTGGATATGGCAGCAGTGGTCAGTAACCTGCCTATGACCGGTGGAATGACGGGTGGAAACTTCCAAGTCGAAGGCCGTGCCAAGGCTGAGGATTGGGTCGACACACTGGTTGAATACAACGAGTCAACCCCAGGCTTCTTTCTCGCTCTAGGGATTCCGCTCCTCAGGGGTCGAGATTTTGACGATCGCGATAGTGCCAACTCGCTGCCGGTAGCCGTCATCAATGACACACTGGCCAAACAATTCTTCCCCAATGAGGATCCCATCGGACAGCGATTCAAAGATAGCTATGCAGGCAACTGGCGGACAATTGTTGGTGTGGTGGGGTCGTATAAACATCAACAACCGATGAACCCGCCCATGCCGTGTGTGTTCCGCCCGCTGGCTCAGACCAATTTTGGTTACCAGTGGGTCGCAGTCCGAACCCGCAGCAACCCTGAAAAGCTGGCGACTTCAATTCGTGGGATCGTGCATGCCATCGACCCCGACGTACCCGTCATGCGACTGCGTACGATGCGGCAGGTTGTTGCCGATTCGCTCTCGGAATCCCGCTTGATGACCCAATTTCTCTCGGGCTTTGCCGGATTCGCACTGTTACTGGCCGTGATCGGAATTTACGGAATTGTGGCCTATTCGGTTCGACAACGGTTGCACGAGATGGGCATCCGAGTCGCGCTTGGTGCATCTTACCGGAGCCTGCTGAGTCTAGTTATGCGGCGGGGGATGTTGCTGGTTGCTCTGGGTGCCTTCGTCGGAATTCCGTTGGCGCTTGCCTTATCGAAGGTGATGAGTTCGATACTCTACGGAATCAGTCCTCGTGACCTTACGATTTTCGTAGGTGTTCCAATGCTGTTGGTCATTGTAGCGTTGCTGGCCTGTTACCTGCCTGCTCGTCGCGCTGCCAGTGTCAACCCGATCGAGGCGCTGAGGTATGAGTAATGCAGTGACGAGTGGTCAGTGGCGAGTGGCGAGAAGGGACAAAACATGAACAGCGAACAGAAGCTCAAGAGCTACGAGTGTCTCCTGATTTGGCGAAAAGCATGGCGTTATTCAAGGATGCCTAAGGCTTGGCAAGAGGCTTCCCTTAGGATGCGCGATTTGGGTTGGTGAGCCGGCCGCAACGGTCAGCTGTTTCTGTTTCTTTCAATGTTACCGAAGGACAGTCGCGTCAAACCTTGGGATAATTTGTTCAGTTCCTTTCGCACGCGGAAGGATCCTTGGCTGAGGTAGAGACACAGCTATTGATTGCTTTTGAACTGAACTTCTGAAGTCAAGAGAAGGGGGGTCAAGTTCTAGTGACGGTCAACGAGCTTCAAAGAAGGCTGAACAGTTTGAGACATAAGTCCGCCACTCGCCACTAAACACTAGCCACTATGCTCAATGACCTTCGTTTTGCCTTGCGTCAAATGGCCCGGAATCCGGGATACTACGGTCTCATCATCTTCATCCTGGCACTCGGCATCGGCGCTAATCTCGCGATTTTCGGCAAGCTAAACCATGCCCTGTTCCGTACCTTGCCATGTAAGGACTCGGACTTGGTGTTGGGACTGGCTACCCTGACTCCCGATGTGCCCTTCCCCGGTGTCTCCTATCTGGATCTGCAAGACTATCAGAAACAGACTCAGGTTTTTGAGCAGATCGGGGGCTGGGCATTTGAGAATCCCATGATATTGCGAGATTCGGGTGAACCAACTCAACTCCTTTTGCTTCGGGTCACTCCGGAACTACTCAGCGTATTTGGTTACAAACCGGCCTTGGGACGGGGGATCGAGCCAAATGACTGTCTGGCCCGAGGAAACCAGATAGTCATAATCTCCTACCAGCTTTGGAAGGGAAGGTTTAATGGGCGGTCCGACATCCTGGGACAAAGCCTTATGCTGGATGACAATCCCTACAGGGTTGGTGGCGTCTTACCCCGTGAATTCTGGATCCCCGGCATGGAGATGTCGACGAGTAACAAAGGTGAGCCGGATGCCACCAATTGGGCGCTCTTGCCCTTGATTCCCGAGCAGTACATGTTACAGGACCGCGCCGCCCGCTACATGGCGGCTTTCGGCCGTCTGAAGTCAGGAACGACGATCCAACAGGCTCGTGTGGAAATGACGGAAATCAACCGCCGTCTCGAGTCCGCATATCCCCAGACCAATCGAAATACCCGAATCCAATTGCAGGATCTCCATAACGTGGAGGTGGGAAAGCAAAAGACGGCCCTAGTGCTCCTATTTGTGGCAGTGACCATGGTCTTGCTGATCACTTGTGCCAATGTGGCCAACCTGCTGCTGGCACGCACTGCGACTCGAGAGAAAGAAATGGCGGTCCGGTCCGCCTTGGGTGCCTGCCGTCAGAGGATGATAAGGCAGCTTCTTACAGAGAGCCTCCTGCTGGGAATAGCGGGTGGCCTGGCGGGATTGATGGCAGCACGTGTCGGTCAGGATATCCTCAATTCCTTCCTCTATCAATCTCCTCCTAAGAATCTGGACTTCCAGCTGGATTGGCGAATGATGGGTTACACGCTTCTCATTTCCTCGTTGACGGCTTTATTGTTCGGGATGGCCCCTATCTGGCATGTTCTGCGGATGCATCTCAACGAATCTCTAAAAGAAACCGGCTGGAGTGTTTCCACAAGCCGGAGGAAACGCCGCTTCCAGAGATTTCTTGTGGGCGCAGAAATCACTCTTTCCATGGTGTTATTGATTGGGGTGGGGTTGTTGCTTCGCAGCTTGTGGAGTCTCCTGGGAGTTGACCCGGGCTTTCGACCGGAAAGAGTGACTTACATCATGATCAAACCCTCACGGCTCCATTATGCCAACAATGCACAGAAGGCCACCTTCTACACTCAAATCCAAGAACGCGTAGAATCGATTCCCGGCGTAGAAAGAGCCAGCCTGAGTGTTTCACTTCCTATGTCCAACACCTCAGCCAGTATTGATGGATTGCACCCTGAAGGGAGGTCAGACATACCAAGCGAAGAGCGGGTCATGTACGAAAGCATAGGGCCGGGCTACTTTGAAACTCTTGGGATCCCAATAAGGGCAGGCAGGGACTTCATTGCCCCGGACCGTGAGAGTACTCCCCGCGTAGCCATTGTCAACGAAGCCCTGGCCCGAAAGTATTGGGGACACGCCAATCCGGTTGGAACGAGACTAATCGGAGGTGATGCTCCAATCACGGTAGTCGGTGTGGTGGGTGATACACACCATTCGTCGTTGGAAACGCCGGCGGAGCCCAAGCTTTACTTCCCCTACGCCCAGAGCAGTCTGCGATGGTGGATGTTCGTGGTGGTTCGGGGTAGAGCCAAAATGCCCGATCTCCCTGACAGGCTGAGAAAGGAGTTGCGTGCACTGGATGCATCCCTTTTCATCAGCCAACCGACCCCGCTTCAAACCGCTCTTCGCTCCACCATGACCGACCGTCATGAGATGCTGGTCTTGATTGGGAGCTTCGCCATTCTGGCTCTGATTCTGACAACCTCCGGGCTTTACGGCATGCTGACCAGCTTCGTTGCCCAGCGGATCCAAGAAGTCGGGATCCGCATGGCTTTGGGTGCCAGACCTGGCAACCTGATTGGAATGATCATGCGTCACGCTGGATCAATTGTACTAGTCGGCCTTTCTGCTGGAACGGCACTTTCGTTCAGCCTATCCCGTTACATTTCCAGCCAGCTCTTTGGAGTGACAAAAAACGATCCCCTGACCTATGTTGGCGTGGCACTGTTGTTTCTTGTAGTGGCTGCGATTGCCGCCTATTTGCCAGCGCGCAGAGCCACGAAGGTCGATCCCATGGTGGCACTGAGGTATGAATGAAATAGTGGCGAGTGGTCAGTGGCGAGTGGCGAGAGGTGGAAGAACTTGAAAACTGAAGAGAAAATCAAAAGCTAGAGGGATCTGCTGGTCTGGCAGAAGAGCATGGGCTTAATCAAAGATATTTATAGTCTAACCCGTAGTTCCCTCCGGATGAACGGTTCGGGTCGGTGAGCCAGTTGCGATGGGGTGCTGTTTCGGTCCCATCCAAATATAGCCTTGGGACAGTCACGCCACGCTTCGGGGAGTTCGTCCAGTTCCTTTTCAAACGCGGAAGGAGCTCTGGCTGAATTGGAGACGCAGCTTTTGATTGCCACGGAATTGAACTTTTGCAGTAAAGAAGAAGCGAACCAAGTTCTGGCGCAGATCGAACAGCTTCAAAAGATGACGAACGGTCTGCGGCAGAAACTCGCAACTCGCCACTGACCACTCAACACTATGCTCAACGACCTTCGTTTCACCCTCCGCATGTTGCGCAAGAATCCAGGGTTTACCGCGGTAGTAATCCTGACGTTAGCGCTTGGCATCGGTGCAAATTCGGCGATCTTCACAGTCGTTAACTCGGTTTTGCTGCGCCCTCTCCCTTACGCGCATCCGGAACGGCTCTTTCTCGTTGGGGTCGGTACCCCTGATGGAGGTTTTGGTCCGCTCTCCGAACGCCAATACTTGGAACTCAAGAAGCAGAGCCAAGCATTCGATCATATCGCTGCTTACAGTGCAGGCCTTGCTAATCTGACGGGGATTGGCGAGCCAGTAGTCGTTCATCGCTGTGAAGTCACGCCGAGTTTCTGGCCAACCCTGGGGGTTGCCCCTGCTTCAGGCAGGACTTTTCTGCGAGAAGAGAATACAGACCTGGCTCAAAATGCAGTAATTAGCGACAGATTGTGGCGTGCAGAGTTTAGCGCTGACCCGGCGATTCTCGGAAGGATCATTATCCTTGATGGAACAGCCTTTACTGTCGTGGGCCTTATGCCCGCCGGATTTGCCTTCCCCTCGAAAATCGATGTCTGGTCGCCACTACCTGTGGGAGCGGGAAATCCAAAGCTCGCCGTGAGCGGCGTCATTGCCCGCATGGCTGCCGACATTACCACTCAACAAGCTCAAGCTGAGACCAAAATCATCTCTCAGCGCGTCGTCACAGGGTCTTCGGAGAACGACCGCGAGCAAGCTCTGCGCATATTTCCCTTGTATGAGGATGTGGTTGGAGATGTCAAGCATCCTCTGCTGGTTCTCCTGGGTGCTGTCGGATTCATCCTACTCATAGCCTGCGCGAATGTGGCCAACCTGCTATTGGCGAGGAGCTTCAGCCGGTTCCCAGAAATGGCGGTTCGTGCTTCGCTGGGGGCCAGCCGATTTCGTCTCGTCCGGCAATTACTCACAGAGAGCCTGCTGATTTCGGTTTTGGGCGGCTTGTTGGGGTTGCTGATCGGCTTGTGGGGCGTGCGGGCTTTTCTTGCACTGGTTCCAGGGGCAGACTTGCCACGCCTCAACGAGATTCATGTGGATGGATGGGTCCTGGCATTCAACTCACTAATCTCCCTGCTGACGGGGTTTCTCTTTGGCATCTTACCAGCCATTCGGATCTCTGGAGTCGATTTGAGTGAGTCGCTAAAACAGGCTGGATCTCGACAGGCCCCCGCGAGCGCCGGGGGCGTGAGGAGCACGCTGGTGGTCTCGGAGATGGCTCTGGCGCTGATTCTGTTGATCGGCGCCGGGCTGCTAATCAAGAGCTTCGTTCGTCTTCGCTCGGTGTATCCTGGTTTTAATCCAAGAAACCTATTGGCGATGACGGTCTTCCCATCTGCGAATCGAAGCATGCAGCAACTAAAGAACCTTGAACAGCAGACGTTGGAGAGAATTGCAGCTCTCCCCGGCGCTGGTTCAACCGCTGCTATAAACTGTCTCCCCTTCGGGCATGCATCAATTGAGACATCTTTCAATCCTGAAGGCCAATTGGATTCCTTCGATCAACTAGTCGCCAGCAGGTTGGCAATTAGTCCTGGATACTTCCAAACGATGCGCATCCGTCTGCTGAGCGGCCGGTACTTCACTGAG
>DATKMG010000298.1:0-9978 GCA_035541995.1 Terriglobia bacterium | reverse complement strand
ATAGAACGCTTTGCGGAAATCGGGAGCTTCATCGACCAACCGGTAAAGACTTACTCTAGCGGCATGTATGTTCGGCTTGCGTTTGCGGTTTCCATTAACGTTGACCCGGAGATTTTGCTTGTCGATGAATCGCTATCGGTTGGTGACGTGTATTTTCAGCAACGTTGCATGCGCAAGATTCGACAAATGAAAGAAGCGGGCAAGACGATCCTGTTCGTCTCCCACGATGCAGCTGCTGTAAAGAACTTGTGCGATGGGGCTTTGTGGCTGGAACACGGGGTGACTATGGAAATAGGCGATCCTGACATGGTAGTAGCCCGTTACCTGGCTGCAATGACGATGCGTAAGGACCCATATGCGGCTGAATCGTCGGCCGAAATAGCAGGTCCATCGGCAGTCGTCCCTCACGCCCATGTCACTTCGGAACTTGTCGTCCGGTCTATTCCCAACATAGATCACCGATGGGGGAACGGCCAGGCAGAAATCCTGGGGATTCAACTTCTGGATAAACAGGGCAGGCCCGTGGAAAGCCTCGACCATGGAGAGTTGTTGACTCTCCGGGTCTCTGCGAAGTTTAAGCAAGATCTCAAAAGCCCGATTGTGGGTTACATCTTGAGGAACCGCTTGGGTGAAGATATTGCAGGAGCCAACACCTCGTCTGAGGGCATAACTTTGCCCGCCGCTACGCCCGGCAAGGTATATACTGTCGATTTTCACCTCCAGCTCCCCCTTTTACAGCCGGGTAACTATTACTTTACCGTAGCCGTAGCTGACGGTACCCATGAAGATTATGTGATCGCTGACTGGATTGAGAATGCCATTCTCCTCACATTGAAAAAACGGAGTTTAGTGTACGGATATATGAGATTTGCTTGCCAAATCGAACTCAAGTATGCCGGTTTAGAGTAATCCGGAGCGCGCGCATGGAATTTACCGGAGAACGGATCATACCCGGAAAAGTGGAACCAGACCTTTACAACGAGCACCTGGCTCGTTACCTGTTTTCCCTGCAATTTGCAGGCGGAAGGAAGGTACTGGACCTAGGCTGCGGGACCGGATACGGTTCAAAGCTGATGGCCGGGACGGCCTCGGAAGTCTTTGCCGCTGACGTATCAGCAGAGGCTATTCACTATGCGCGTGAGAACTTTTCGGCTGTTCATCTGCATTATCTATTGACAGATGCCACAGCCCTGAGTTTGGCGTCCAACTCCTTTGACGTAGTTCTTTGCTTTGAAGTCATCGAACACCTGGCCGGACAAGAGGCCCTTCTTGAGGAGATCCGACGGGTTCTCAAGAGCGACGGGATTTTGATCGTGTCTACGCCTAATCGGTTGTTCTACACTGAGGAACGAAAACTGGTAAACCCTTATCACACCAGGGAGTTTTCCTTCGGTGAGTTCCAGGATCTCTTAAGAAAGTATTTCGGCAAGGTGGAAGTGGTTTACCAAAACCATATTCCATCAATATTGGTGGGAGAAGCAGGACGATCTTTGAATGTCCGCACCCATTTCGATGACGATGCGGGTCAGATGCAATTCACCTCGAATTTTTTTGTGGCCGTCTGCAGCAGGACCGCGCAAGCTTACCCGGACCTCGAGACCTTGGTGTACCTTACGACCACAGGCAATCTGCTGCGAGAGAAGGAGCAAAGGATAGAAAGCCTGGAGTCGAAACTGGCTGACCGGGAAAGAAGAATCCTCCAGCTTCAAAGCGAGTATGATGAACGCACCCAGTGGTGCCTGCAACTCGATAAGACCGTGCAGGCCCGGGATACGACGATCCTGGAACTTCAGCAACAATTCGAGGAGCTGCGCAAGGAATTGGAAGAAAGAACCGTGTGGGCACGGCAACTTTCAGAAGAGAACGCCCAGAAGGACCAGCATATTCTCCAGCTGCAAAATGATTTCGACGAAAGAACTGCCTGGGCTCTTCAATTACAGGGCGAGGTGCAGGTGGCGCGACAGCAGATCAACACTATCAAACAGTCCAAACTCTATCGGTTGTCCAAAGCCTTGAATTTGGTCCCCACGATTGAGAAATTCTGAACCTGGAGATGTCACATGATCTTAGTGGTTGGCGGAGCAGGTTACGTTGGTTCGGTTTTAGTCCGGGAGTTGCTGGAACGCGGCTATGCAGTCAAGGTTTTCGACCGTTTGTACTACGGCGATCACGGGATTCGAGAGGTATTGGAAAGAATCAAGCTGGTCATCGGTGATGTCCGGACGATGGACGCAGCAGTCCTGGACGGGGTGGAGGCGGTCATTAACTTGAGCGGACTGTCGAATGATCCAACAGCAGAGTACAACCCAAAGGCTAATTTTGAGATGAATACCCAGGCAACCGAATCTCTGGCTAAGCTCTGTAAGAAACGAGGAATCCGCCGCTTCATTTTCGCCTCTTCCTGTTCCATTTACGACGTGGGGATTGGCAACGACGAAAAGGATGTGGTGCTGGACGAAGAGTCCTCAGTCAATCCCAAGGCGGCCTACTCCATTTCGAAGTACCAGGCGGAACGAATTCTCCTCTCCATGACGGACAGTAACTTTGTGCCTGTCGTCCTGCGCAAGGGGACGATATATGGGTTTTCGCCTCGCATGCGTTATGACTTGGTGGCTAACACTTTTCTTAAAGACGCTTTATCCAAAGGGAATCTCACCATCCATTACGGGGGAGAAATGTGGCGGCCCCTGGTGGATGTCAGGGACGCAGCCCGTGCTTATATCACCTGTCTCGAGGCTGAGGAAGACAAAATCAAGGGACAAATCTTCAATGTAGTCCATGGGAATTTCCGGATTTCAGAGCTGGCATTGCGGGTTCTGGAGGCCTTAAAGGGGGTGAAAATCCAGGCGGAACTGCGGCCCGACTATCGGTATCACGGGGTGCGGAGTTATCGTGTTTCCGGGAAGAAGATCGAACGGGTCCTGGATTTCAAACCGGCTGTCTCAGTGGAGGAGGCGGTGAAAGACATGGTCGACTGTATCCGTCGCTACCGCTATACCGACTTTGACAATCCGCGTTATTACAACATCTCCTGGATGAAGCTTCTAGAAGAAGCCGACAAGATTATCAACTATACTGGCTCCGTATTCGACACTGTTCCCAAGCCGACTTTTCAGCCCGCTGTAGTCAATTCGCTGAGACGCTCCCAGGGGGCTGAATAGTGAAAAAGAGAATTCTCTTGATCGGAGCACACGGACAATTGGGTAGCGATTTGGAATTGGCGCTAAGCCATCATCAAGTCATTGGGTCGACTCACGAAACTCTGGATGTCATCCGCTCTGAACAGGTCAGAGAGACTGTTGAGACTACCCGGCCACAGATTATTATCAACACCAGTGCCTTCCATAAAGTGGACGTCTGTGAATCGGAGGTGATGCGGTCCTTCGAGGTCAATGCCTATGGCGTCCGCAATTTGGCTCTGGCCGCCCGGGATACAGATGCTGCTCTGGTGCATTTCAGCACCGATTATGTGTTTGATGGAAATACCTCGAAGCCATACACGGAAGAAGATGCCCCGAATCCCGTTAATGTGTATGGGGTGTCCAAGTTGGCGGGGGAAAAGATGCTCAGATTTCTCTGGAGAAGGAGTTTCGTCATCCGCACCTGCGGGCTTTATGGCCACGCAGGCAGCAGCGGCAAGGGGGGCAACTTTGTCGAGATGATGATAAGGAAAGCTCGGAATCAGGAATCGATCAGAGTCGTTGACGACCAAAGATTGACTCCGACCAGCACCCGAGAGTTGGCCAGAAAAGTGGTTGAATTGATTGAGACCGACCACTACGGTCTCTACCACATCACATCCAACGGAGAGTGCTCCTGGTATGAGTTTGCAAAGAAGATCTTCGAACTTCAGGGAATCCGCGCTGATCTTGCGCCAACCTCCAGCCAGGACTACCATTCTCCAGCCAGGCGTCCTGCCTATTCAGTGCTGGCCAATGCCAGGCTGCAACAATTGTCAATGGACGACTTGAAACCATGGGAAACAGCATTACAGGAGTACTTGGAAGACCGCCCTCATTATTCCCATTAATTAATGCCTCTGTAAATGCCTGGTACCAGAATTGTGAAAATCGCCAACCCGCGTGTCTGGCTGAGTTTTTTCGCTGTCATCCTGCTGCTCCCATTTGACGTTTTAGTACTGGTTTCACTATGGTTCTCTGAATTCCTGTACTGGCCACCTTCCCGACTCCGCAAGAGGATCCCCGAAGCGGCCAGGCCGGACAATGGCAGAGCCAGCTTGATTGTGCTTAACTGGGACGGTCAGCACCTGCTCCAGGAGTTCCTTCCCTCGGTGGTCAGAGCCACCCAACTTCACGGCGGCGACCATGAGATCATCGTTGTCGACAATGGCAGCTGCGACAGCAGTGTGGCCTTCCTGCACACTCATTTCCCATCCATTAGAGTCGTTCCACTGCAGAAAAACTTCCGGTTCACCGGTGGGAACAACGCCGGGATTCGAGTTGCCAAGAATGATATTGTGGTCTTGCTGAATAACGACATGCAGGTGGATCCGGACTTTCTCCAGCCATTATTGGACGGGTTTCGGGAGAAGGATGTATTTGCGGTGTCCTGCCAGGTGTTCTTCCAAGACAAGGCCAGGCGTCGCGAGGAGACTGGAAAGACCCGGGTTCGATGGAAGGCGGGCTTTCTAGAAGCATCCCATAATCAGGTCACCGCTGCTGACCAGCGACAAAAATATGTGCCCATTTTTTGGGGGGGCGGGGGATCCTGCGCATTCGACCGGAGAAAATTCCTGGCCCTGGGGGGACTGGATACTCTGTATGACCCCTTTTACCTTGAAGATACCGATCTTTCCTACCAGGCTTGGAAGAGAGGTTGGAAAAGCCTTCTTGCCGTCGACAGTGTTGTGGTTCACAAGCATCGCGGGACAAACAAGCAGAAGTTCGGAGACAATTTTGTCGACAATACCATCCGGAAGAACCAATACCTCTTTATCTGGAAGAATGTCACGGACTGGCGGTGGCTGCTAGCGCATACTTGCCTTCTGCCCTTGACCCAGCTTCGATTCTTGATTCAAACCAATCCGAAATTCGAATTAAAGGCCTTTTTCCGGGCTTTGATCCAACTTCCAGAAGCAATCCATAAGCGCAATCGCTGGCGCGATCAATATGTCATGAAGGATCCCGAGATCTTTGCTGCCAGTTCCCGCTCAGACCTCAGCGAAGGGAGAAACGCCATCAGCTTTTCAGAGGGCGACTATGCTGAACAGCTTGACGACGGATGGTACGAGGTGGAGAGCGGGGGCGGCATCCCGTTTCGCTGGATGGCAAAAAGAGGGGCTGTGGTATTGTTCCCCCAAGGGGGAGAGCGATACCTGGAACTCAAGGGGGCTCTTCCGGAATTGCGGAGATTTCGACGCCTTTTCGTGAAGCTAAAGATCCGCCAGGATGGGATATTGATATTCCAGAAGTCTTGGACCCGGTCAGGTAAGATCTCCTTGAAGGTTCCTGTAGAAGTCCGCCCCCACCATCCTCACTGGTTCGAGTTCAGACTGAATGCAAGCTTCAGCCCGGCGCGGATTGGCTGTGGGACCGATTCCCGTGAATTGGGGATGATGGTCTCCGAAGTTCGCCTGACCTCCTGATCAGGACGGCATCATGAACATTCTCCTTCTCACTGCGCATCTTCCAGTTCTGGGTATTCACGGCGGGGGAATGAGGATGTACCACAACATCCGAATCTTATCGAGTAAACATAAGGTGAGCGTTCTCTCCTTCATTGAAAGGGAACAGGAAGAAGAGCAGGTTTCTAACCTGGAACAGCTAGGGGTCAGCATCAAAACGGTCTTGCGCCGCCCCCTACCAGGACGTGACTTGATTCTGGCTAAACCTCGAGAGCATTTCGAATATCGTTCCGAGCCTATGTCCGCCCTGGTCCGAGCCACCTTGGAAGAACAACGGATTGATGTGATCCAAGCTGAATTTGTGCAAATGGGGCAACACGTCCCCGCGAATTACCCCGCCTTCCGAATTCTGACCGAGCACGAGATCCAGTTTTCTAATGCCTACCAGGCCTTCAAACAGCCTGCCGTCCTGCTCTGGAAACTCAGACGATTCTACGAATGGATGATGCAATTCAACTATGAGGTTCGAATGTGCAGGCGCTTTCACCGGGTAGTTTGCATGACCGAGCAAGACCTGGAGACTCTGAAGAGATTCGTGGATGCAAGAAAGCTTCGGACGATCCCAATCGGAGTCGATTGTAAGTACTATGCTCCCGGGGAAGCAATGGATTGGGCTTCAGGGCCGCCTCGTACCCTCTTTGTAGGGAACTTTCGCCACACTCCCAACCAGGAGGCGGTATACTTTTTCGCTGAGAATATCCTTCCGGGTATTCACTCAGTTTTGCCGGAAACCGTTTTTGACGTGGTGGGGGGGAATATTCACCTTTTAGATTCGCAGCGCTTGGGACAGTCCGGCAGGGTTAACCTGATCGGACAGGTGCAAGATGTGCGCCCTTACTACCAGCGGGCCGACGTTTTCGTGGCCCCACTCTACTCCGGTAATGGAATGCGGGTAAAAGTCCTGGAAGCTTGCGCTATGGGCAAGGCCATTGTGGCCTCAACACTGGCTGTCCAGGGTTTTAATCCGGTGCGGCCGGGCAGTTTCAGGGTTGCTGACTCGCCAGAGCAATTCGTCACTGCGACACTGGGACTTCTCCAGGATGCACAATCCCGCCAGGAGGTTGGCGCACAGGCACGGCGGATGATAGAGGAACAGTATGACTGGGATGTCATAGAGGGCAAATTCCTCGATTTGGTGGAAACCCGGGATGTTTGAGAAGGTTCTGCTTGTTTGCACATCGACCGAGTCGAAGATCACAGGTGCAGTTTCTGTCCTCAGGGAAAGAGTGTTCAAAACCCCCCGAATCGATCTGCTGTGCACCTTGAGGGACCTGGCGGTCTATGAGAAGAGTGAAGATTATCGCGAAGTCTTGGTCTTCCCTCCCAGGTCCCAAATTGGCGCAATACTCAGTTTGAGGGGGAGAATTAGGCATGAACGATATCATGCGGTGGTAGTCCTTTGGTGCATGGATCCTGGCAGGACCCGCCCTAAGCTTTTTGCCTTGGCTTGCGGTTGGCCACGCCTGCTGGTGTTCAATGAGAATCTGGATTGCGACTACCTGGGGCCTCGTTTTTTATGGCGGTTCTGGAGGTCGAGAGCTCGGGATGGCAAGTTGTTCCCCTCGACCTCGACTTGGACACAGGTTTTGTTACGCCCAGCCAGGGTCTGCGGCCTCACATTTTTGAGAGTATTGTTCTTCCCTGTTCGATTAATCTTCTTGCTGGTTTTCACTGCCGGGCTTTACCTGGGATGCATCCTGAAGGACAGAAATCGAAATGTCAAGCCCGGTTAGACTTTTTCCCCGTTCATTTCGTCTTTTACCATTGAAGGAGAGCCTTTGGGACTCATTCGCCTGACGGATAAGGACCTGGTTCGCCGTGTAACTCGTGGAGATCACGAGGCCTTCAACCAGCTGGTTAGGCGTTGGGAAAGAAAGCTCTTCAACTACGCTTACCGCCTGACCGGAAATCGAGAGGATGCCTTAGACATCTGTCAGGACACTTTCACACGGGCGTATGAGCAAATTCTACAACTCAAAGAAGCAGAGAAGTTTTCTTTTTGGCTGTTCAGGATCGCGCGCAATTTCTCTATTTCTCACTATCGGCGCGAGAGAAATTACCCCAAGTCCAATTCTGTCGATGATCGTGAGAATGATCTGGACCTGGAAAACCTTTTGGCAAGCACTCCCCCGGTTCGGATTGAGGGTGGTCTTGGATTCGAGCCTGACGAACTTCGGTTGATTGTGGAGAAAGCCTTGGATCAATTGCCTTTTGAACAGCGGGAAGTCATCGTTCTCAAAGTCTTCGAAGGACTGAAGTTCTCTGAAATCGCTGAGATTTCCGATTGTCCTGTCAGTACGGTTAAATCCCGACTGTACTTGGGAATGGATGTGCTGAGAAGAATCTTGAGCAGAAACTAGAGGGTGGCTATGGATTGCGATAAGTCTCGTGAATTACTGATTGGCTGTTTTGGCGGGGAGATTGCCGGACCAGAAGCTAATGAGCTGAAAGAGCATCTCCGGGAATGCTCTAGTTGCCGTGAAGAGCTTGCTTCACTCAGTCGGACACGGATGTTACTGCGAAAGGCGTGGCCCGATGAACCGATTCCTCAGAACCTGATTTTCGATTTTCCCGGCCCCAGAAGGGAGTTTTGGCGCCTTTGGAGCCGACTTGGCCTGGCCAAATTCGGTCTTGCGACTGTAACTGTCACAACCTGCCTGATTCTTTGCTTCTTAAGTCTCGCGCTGCTGCAAACTCGTTTGAAGGTCGGCGAGGGCGGATTTGCAGTTTCTTTTGGTTTGTCCAGCAGGCTTCCTTCTGGTCCAGCGGATCGGGCAACAGCAATTACAGGTCCTCTGCCTGCGGCATTGGATCGTCGTGAAGTCGAAACCCTTATTGAACACTCTATTCAGGGCCTCGAGGAGAAGCAGAGAGCACGCCTCGAGGAGAGCCTGATGCAGATCGAGAGCCGGCGCAATGCCGATCTGCGACGGATCGCCAATGAATTGAGTGTATTGGAGAGCACTCAAAGCGTTGTGTACAGGGAAGCCATGAATAACCAATCCACTGTTGAATCTTTGGCTCGGGATCTCTACGTTAGAGCGAACGCACCTGCAAGTCTCTCTCATTGACAGGTGAATTTGGGAATGAACTCGAGGTATTTACCTATGCGGCTAACAAAAAGCATTGAAAAGCTGAGTTTGATTTCTTGCGGGTTGTTATTGGCTGTCGCGACTTGTGCAGGAGGGATGGACGCTCAAATCTCGATTAACTCTCTGGACTACTCTATGGTCAAACGAGATTTGGCCGTGTTTCAAGGTGTCATTGACACCACAGTGAAGCAGAGTGTTCAGAGCATAATGCCTCTTACCGGTTCGACCCGAGGCGTTTGCCTCCCGGAGTATGGTGCCGTATTTAGCCTCGAGGTCAACCTCTATCAGATTCGTCCGCTGAGTCCTTTCAACATGAGGCCCCACTCCCAACAAGAGCTGGACAGTGCCTACCAGCAGTTGGTCGCAAGGCTCGAATCCATAAAGCAGAATTTTATTAAAGTCATGGGCGAGCATGGTTCGGCTCTGAGCGAACTTAAGCCGCAAGATTACTTGACGGTGGTCATAAACCTACTTCCCATTGATCCCGGCCCCGGTCGTTCTATTCCCACCCAGGTGGTCATGAGGGTCAAGCGGTCCAACATCGATGATTATCGAGAAAACAAGATCACATTTTCAGAATTCTCCAAGAAGGTGGAAGTGGCTCAATTCTAGCTGTTGTGGCGATTCTCCAACACAAGGGTCGATCGCGAGGTCGTCGAGGTGGTTCGCAAACTGATCGGGCAAATGCTGATTGAGCGCAATTTGATAAGCGCCTCCGAATTGCAGGACGGCCTCGCCTTACAAAGGGAACGGAAGGACAAGATCGGCAGGATTCTGGTCGATCTGGGCTACCTTGCCGAGCGGGACCTCATTGCCGCTCTCAGTGACCAACACAGCACTCCCTTTCTATCAGCCGAACATTACCCGGCTATGCCTTTGGAACTTGAAAAGGCTTCCCCTAAATTCTTGAAGCAATTCAAAGTTCTGCCATTGGATTTAGAGGGAGATGTGTTGACGGTTGTAATGGCAGATCCTTCTGATACCGACACCCTGGAGTCTTTGCGCCTCTTCACGGGTTATAAGGTCAGCGTCCGTCTTGGCTCGGACAGTGACATTACAGAAGCCCTAGAGCGGTTCTATGGCTCGGCTGCGGGCCAGGTCATCGGAACCGAAGGTCAAGTCGGGTATGAATCCGGAGCACTGGATTCAGGGGAAGACATCGATCATCTGAGGGACATGGCCTCCGAAGTCCCAGTCATTCGAATGGTCAACCTGATGATTTCTCGCGCTGTGGAACGTCGG
>DATKMG010000297.1:0-3807 GCA_035541995.1 Terriglobia bacterium | reverse complement strand
GAATAGGCCACAATTTCGCGGACTGATAAGATACCGTATCGCTTGTGATCGCGGATGCGTCGGTTGCCAATGACGATGGAGCCATTGAGACAGTTGATGCGCTCTTCCGGTGTTGTCAGGTGTTCCTCGAGGGCAGTGGCTGCAGTGAAAATCTTGAAGGTGGAACCTGGCTCGTAAATGGAGAGAATAGCTCGGTTCGTATAAGTCCCTGGGGAATATTCCTTATAGTAGTTGGGGTTGAAAGTTGGAACGCTGGCCATAGCCAGGATTTCGCCCGTATTGGGATCCATGACTATGGCAGTCCCAGCCAGGGCCTGCGATTCTTTAACCTGGGTCTTCAATTCTTGCTCGACGATGTACTGGATATATTCATCGATAGTCAATACCAGGTCGTCTCCAGGCTCTGGCAATTTCTCGATGCTGCTGAAGGAATGCTGCCTGGCGTCAGTCATCAGAAGGACTTTTCCTGGACTACCCCGGATCTTTCTGTCGTAGGCAAACTCCAGGCCGCCCATTCCTTCATTATCTATCCCGACAAATCCTAGTACATGAGCTGCCAGCTCTCTTTTCGGATAGAATCGTTTGCTCTCCTTCTCAAAGTAAATGCCACCAAGGCCCAAGCTCCGTACTTGGGCAGCTTCGGCGAAGTCGACCTTTCGCTTGATCCAAGTGAAGTTCCGACGGGCGTCCAGTTTTTGCTGCAACTCCTGATTCCGCAGATTCAACACGGACGCGAGCTTAGCGGCCACTGCAGGTTTATCCTCAATCTCGGAAGGGACGGCATAAATTGATTCCACGCTGATACTGACGGCCAGTTCCTTATTCTGGCGGTCATAAATGGTTCCGCGCTTGGGGCTGATCTCGAAAACGCGGCTGCGCTGGCGCTTAGCAATTTCACACAGCTCGAAGTGTTGGAAAATTTGGAGGTGGGTGAGCTGGACGACAATAGCCGTGGACCAAACCAAGAACAGCCCAATCAGCAAGTAGACCCTGATGTTGAACTGATTTTGCTCTTTGCCCGCCATGGTCGTCCTGATGTCCTGAAGTCAACTTGATGGAAGATCGCAACTGCCTCGGCTCCTCCGCTTCGGAATCCCAGTGTCATAGAGTTTCAATGGACTTGATCTGGCTTGACCAGAGTGGTGTCAAAGGGGAATCGCTCCGATTTAGCCACCAAGGTGGTGGACGGCTCTGCGGGGAAGGGTTCAGACAAAACGACAATCTGATCAAACGAAGGGGACTGCAATCCCAGCTTGGCACGAGCGATCAGGTCAATGCGCTGAGGACTACGAAGATAAGCCCGTTCCAACTTGAGTTGGTGGCCCAATTCCGCTTGTGAAGCCAGCTCCTTCTTGAGGGCCTGCATTGTATAACCATGCTGTACGATTTGGAAATGCTCCCACGCCAGCAATAGTAATAGAAGGAGGCAAAAGGCTCCAAGAATCATCAATAAGAGGCATTCCTTGGTTCGTTGGAAGTCTACTTCCTTGGTCAGCCTGGAGTTGTCAATCTGCTTCACAATGTAAATCTCAGTCATCCTTGCCTCCTCTGAACCCATCTCCACAATCCATATTTTGAAGTGCCATCAGGATGCACTAGACTCCTGCTGCCGATGCAAAGCTCCGATTTACAGTCTCTCTGCAGCCCGTAGCTTGGCACTACGAGCGCGCGGATTATCCTTTGCCTCGAGGGGACCGGGCAAGACGGGCTTGCGTGTCAGGAGCTTCAAGATTCTCCGGTTCCCGCATTCGCAAACCAACTGGGTAGCTGGGCAAACACAATCGCGGGAATGAGAACGGAAAGCCTCCTTAACCACCCGATCCTCGAGCGAATGAAAGCTAATGACTACGATCCTTCCGCCCGGCTTCAGAAGATCGATTGCTGTCTTAAGGGCCACAGTCAGACGGCCGAGTTCATCGTTCACGAAAATCCGCAGGGCTTGAAAGGTCTTTGTGGCCGGATGAATGCGCCGAGCCCTCTTAGATGGCACCACTTTGGCTATTAGATCTGCGAGCCGCAGCGTGCTATGATGAGGTCTCGATCTGACAATGGCCCGTGCAATGCGGCGAGAAAATGGCTCTTCCCCAAATTGAAAGATGACATCAGCAAGGTCTTTTTCTGAATAGAAATTTACGATTTCATCTGCTGTAACGGTATGCTCCTGGTCCATGCGCATGTCCAGGGGACCGTCTTGCCGGAAGCTGAAGCCCCTTTCCGCAGTATCTAGCTGAAGGGACGAAACGCCTAAGTCGAATAGGATACCGTCGACGTATTTGATCTGACGCTGTGACGCGATCTTCTCGAGATGTGCGAAGTTGGAATGAACTAATTGATAGCGGCCCCGGAATGGGATAAGTCGTTCGGCTGCGCGATTCAATGCGTCACCGTCTTGGTCCAATCCCAGGAGTCTACCGTTGGGATGAGAAGCACGAAGAATTGCCTCGGCATGTCCCCCGAGCCCAATCGTCGCATCGACAATCAGTCCATGGGGCTGTGGGTGAAGGACCTCAAGAACCTCCTGCAGGAGTACCGGCCGATGCGTCACTTGTGACTTTCCATTCGCCATCTCTTCTCTATCCAAATAACGTCGCCTCACCGCACCCAGCCTGATCGAAGAGAGATAGGAGAGGTTCATGGTGGACATTCAAATTCCCAGTTGTGAGAGTGCTTGTTCATCGGTTTCCGTCAACGGATCATCCTGCATCTTCTTCTTGAAAATCTCAGTATTCCAAACCTCCAGGTACCTCAAGACTCCCATCACCGTGACCTCGTCGCGAGTTTGCGCTGCCTCGCGCAGCAAGGCCGGAATCAGGATCCTTCCCTGGTTGTCCATCGTCACGACTTGACCGTAAAAATTGGTATTGCGAAGAAACCGCTTGACCGCTACATTAGTGGTGGGCAACGTAGAGAGTCTTTGTTCGAGCTCGTTCCACACCGGAAAGGGATAGATGCGGACGCAGTCTCCATGGAGGCTGGTGACATAGAACTCGTTCCCGTGCTCTTGTTCGATTTCTGAGCGGAAGACAACAGGGATCTTTAATCGGCCCTTCTCATCGACTTTGGTTGGAGCGTTTCCTCTGAGCATTAGAG
Source organism: Terriglobia bacterium (assembly GCA_035541995.1). Classification (GTDB taxonomy): domain Bacteria; phylum Acidobacteriota; class Terriglobia; order Versatilivoradales; family Versatilivoraceae; genus DATKMG01. Next base: position 717 of record DATKMG010000297.1, on the reverse strand, counting down.
AATGTTCCAAACAAGCTAAAACAGCGCAACTGGATTTTTCAGGCTCAGAACGGCCTAATTAGGGAAGTAAGACCACTTTTATCCACTTTCGACCACTCCGAAGTCTACAAAGGCGATATCGGCAAGTCAAGAATTTTTTTTATCTTTTTTTGCCATTTTCTTAATTTTTTTCGATGTGTGTCCGAAAGATACTGGGTTATTCAACCCGTTTCCTGAATTCAAGTGCTCTTTCCCTGAAGAACCGGTTTTCTTCGACCCGATTGTGCGTAGGACTCAAACCCGCTCTGAAATAGGAGACCAGGTTTCATGGGCTCAGCGGCGAATCGAGAAAGTGAATCTAAAGATCTGGAGGACTGAGAACAGTGAGCATTCATTTGCCATTTCGGGGTGGTCTTGTGACGCTGATCGGTGTAATGCAGCTGGCAGGAATTGGCTTGTTCGCTTTGGGTAAGGAGCGCAGTTCCTCATCCAAGGTCGAAGATTTTCCTGTGGGCGTATTGTCGATTCAGGGCGAAGTTCGTTTGGAAGGGCGATTCCTGGTTATCTCCCAACGAAAATCCACCGAACCATTTGTCTATAGCGGCAACCGGATCCAGGTCACCGAAGGGCAGGCCAAACTGGAACTGTTACTCGGAGGTACAATCAACATCTGCAAGGCGTCTCAGTTGACTGTTCTGAATAACCACTCGCCTTATCTTTTTTCCCTGGAAACGGGCA
>DATKMG010000296.1:0-4747 GCA_035541995.1 Terriglobia bacterium | reverse complement strand
ATTGTGGCAGCCGAGGTTTTTTGATCATGCCATCCGGACAATCGAGCGTTATCATCATTTCGTTGATTATATTCACATGAATCCAGTAAGGCGCGACCTTGTTCGGCGCCCCGAGGACTGGGCTTGGTCAAGCATACATTCCTATATAAAGCAAGAAACACCCTTGTTGACTATCGACATGTTGAACTTGCCTTTGGATTCCCAGGCCCGCCTGTTCTGAGGGGTAGCACAGACTCTTGCTCTCCAGAGAGTCTGCGGCTTTTGGCAAAATGTCGCAGACGGGTTTGGTTATCTCGAATGCCGCAGAGTCAAAATGCGACTCTGCGCTACAAGCTACAGGCTCTTTGAATGACCTTCCCCGGTTGGACGATTATCCCGGAATTGAAACAACGAAAAAAAAGGCAGGTCTTCTTTGCGAGAAAACCTGCCCTGAACTTCGAACCTTCAACGGAGATCCAGCGAGCACGACTGAAGATTCTCTCTTTTGTGGCTTGCAGACATCGAAAAAACCTCGATGTCTGCGCCACCCTGGACGACACCTCCCGTGGCTGGAAGGAAGAACAACGCTTTCATGAAAATGCAGGTATCAAGGTGGCCGCCGGGCGTGTGACCGCTGTCACCCGTCGCGGCGGCAGCCCGGTTCACCCTGATCGCCGCTCGGCGATCGGCTCCCACGCAACACCCAAGACCGCCATTTTCATCCCCAGTGGTGAACTTGAAGAGGTCATGGGGCACTCCCTTAAAAGTCTAGCCTTGCCCCGAATTGGAACAGGCGCGGTGAGCTGGCCATGCTGGTGATTCTTCCGTTGACGAGATTGGGATTGCCCCAGCTGGGATGATTGAAGACATTGAACATATCCACAGTCAACCGCAAATTCAACCTCTCATAAATGCGAGTGTTCTTGAAGACGGAGAAATCCATGTTCCTGTATCCCGGTCCGATGATCGTATTCCGCCCGGGGCGACCGTCAAGAATGGTGTCGACTCCTGCATATCTGACAAAGGCGGACGTGTCAAACCACTTATTGATTGTCCGCTGGTCTGCGGACAGATTCGGGTCGCTTACTTGAACAACTCCCGGTTGGGCACGGTTCGCATAGGTAAGGTAAAACCCTGAACGTATGCTACCCAATGCCGCCGCCTGCCACCCTCCGATAATCCGGGAAACAATGGGATTGGTGCTGGTTCCCCACCGCTGGTTGGGGCCAAAAGGCAAATCATAGAGGAAGTTGAAGGTAAATTGATTGGCGGGGTAAGCACTCGAAGTGGCGTACTCTAACCCGATCCGGTCGTCCTGGCTGGCAATGCCACTTTGCCGGTCCCCCAGGATCTGTGTAGAGCCGCCGCCTGTGGCAAATTCAGTAGAGGCGAGCGAGCGGTTCCAGGCATAGAATGCCTGCAGCGTCAAGCCACGAGCGACGTTGCGCCTGACTTCTGCCTGGAGCTGATGGCTGTTGGAATAACCGTAAGTTTCCAGAGTCCCAATATCACTATAGACAGGATTGACTCTCCTATTTTGTGTTGAAACCCCGGGCATGGTCGACGCTGGAGCCGCGGTATTGATCGGCTCAATCATCTGAAGGTTGGAGCCGTGCGTTCCCACGTAACTCAAGCGCAAACCAGTCTTCGAGAAAAGCTGACGTTCGAGTGTAAAGTTCCAGCTCTGGGCCATGGAGTCCTTCATGTGCGGAGAAAAGGGCGCCATGGAAACAGGAACGCCAATTACCAGATTCGTATCGTCAAAAGCAAGCGTACCGCCGCCCAGCACATAGGGGGGAATACCCTGGGTAAATTCTGTCTGTCCGACTCCTGAATAGTCATAAGATGGAGGATATTCCTTCATCAGGCGGCGATAATCGAATGGAGGATTCGTTCGGCTGCGTGATTGCAGTCCGATCATCGGGATGGTCCAATAGCTAATTCCGTAACCACCTCGAAGAATCGTTTTCCCCGCACTGTCTAATGCATAAGCGAAGCCGACACGGGGGGCAAAATCGTGGTGCTGCGGATCTAAAAGATCTGAAGGGAAACCCACTTCACTGGCAGATTTGAAGGTTACGCCGGCATTCTCGTAAGCCTGTATTGCCGCCGCATTAACCAGATAGGCCTGTTCAATCGGGGTAGTGGTCACCATGGACTGGGTGACTGGATCGTAGCTGGCAATCTGGTCGTTTTTATCCTTATAGCGGGTATAAAATTCGTATCGCAAACCAAGGTTCAGGGTCAGCCTGGGGGAAACTTTCCAATCATCCTGAACATAGGCTGCAAAGTCTTTTTGGCGGTGGTAAAAAAAGCCTTTGTTGGTTCGCAATTCGCCGGCCAATGAATAGCCTAACAGGAAACTGGCCATGCCCGATCCCGTCCCGGGAACCGCTACGCCACTGGGATCTGCCGCCAGCTCCGTCCAGTCAGCGGGGAATTCATAGCAGCCACGAGGCTGGCCAATTTCGTTGGAATTGAGGTCGTGGGCTCGGAACTGGCCGCCGATTCTGATGGAGTGGTTTTTCTTTGTCCAGGACAGGTTGTCCGCAAAAGTCCAAAAGGTCTGGGGCGCTGTCTGCGGATTATCGTCATCATAAAAGAAGCTTCCATACTCAACATTTTCGTCAACAGTATAAGGGTAGAGGCAAGGCCAACCTGAATCTCCGGTTGCATTTTGGAGCCCCAGGACATCGGTTATGGGCGGATTTTTGATGGTGGGCCCACGACGACTGTTGGGGCGGGTGCCTCCTATGCGCAACTCATTCACAATCGTCGGGCTGAAGATGTGGGTGTCGGCCAGAGCGACTTGCCAAGTCTTGGCTGTGACTTTGTTAAAATAAATCAATTCGCTGACGCCATAACCCTTGGGATTGTCCCTATTTTCGTCAGTAAAGGTGAAGCTGCCGCTGATTGTGTCCTTACTGAATTGCTGGTCAATCTTCGTTGTGTACTTGTTCCGATGGGTACTGGCAGATAAATGCGTCTCCAGGTTATCATCCGTTGGAGCACCGGCGATATTAGGGAGTGGGAAATAAGGGAGGGCCTTTTTTGCCAAATTGGAAATGCGATCCTGCGGAATGACGTTGTTGGGGAATTGATCTCGAATGTAGGTTCCCGTCGCGGGATCGAGCCGGGTTGTCAATGGGTCGTAGATTTTGAAAACGCTGGTCTGCCCTAAAGGGATATAATTGGAAAAGTCTCCATTCCGGACGTCTTCTGGAGGCGACCCCAGGTGATAGGTGTTGAATTGGGGCTGGCGCAATCCTTCATAAGTAAAGAAGAAAAAGGTTTTGTTCTTCCCATCGTAAACCTTCGGGATGTAAACCGGACCGCCCACTGAGGCGCCGAACTCTCTTCGTTGGAGAGGTGGCTGGTCATTCTGGGAAAAGGGATCACGGGCATAGTAGGCGTTACTGCGGTAAGTAATAAAGCCCGAACCGTGAATTAAGTTAGTTCCTGATTTGGTCAGATAGCTGATCGTAGCCGGCTTGCTGTATTGGGCCGAAGAATTCAAGGTCTCAATCCTGAATTCCTGGATCCCTTCCAAGGCTGGATTAACGCGGCTCATGTCCCCCGTATACCGATCTTCCATGCTGATGCCATCCCCCAGGAACATCACGCTGCCTGCCTGTACACCGTTTACCTGCGTCCCGTTAGTTCGCGTGACCCCCGCCGTGAGGGTGAAAAGAGTGGTGATTTCACGACCGTTCAGAGGCAGTGTCCTGATCCGTTCCGATTCAAGGTTGGAAGCAATAGTACCGCTGCTGGTTTCGATCACGGGTGTCTCATCTTTCACTTCCACCGTGACGCTTTCTGTCGCTACGACCAGATTGACGTCGACCACTGCTTCCTGTCCGACACGCAAAACCAGTTTGCCTTCGAACTTCTTAAATCCAGAGTGTTCTACAGTGATGAGATAATTGCCAGCCGGGACGCTGGGGAATACATACAACCCAGTCTCAGTGCTTGTTGTGTTCCGAGTCTGGTTGGTGTCCTGATTCTGCAAAGTCACCTTCACATTCGGAACCACCGCTCCCGAACTGTCCCGAATGAGTCCGTTGATTGTACCCAAAGAAGTCTGGGCCACGCTGTCCAGCCTGAGGAAAAGCAGGCAGGCGCATGCGAGCAATAGAATAGATGCAAGAAGCTTCCTATTCATAACTCCTCCATTTAATTTAAGTTACAGTTGCTTGGCGCCAAGAGAATGGCAAAAGAAAGGAAAACAACCTCTGAAACACGCTTAAACTAGAACAGGTGCAAGTTCCTTGTCAAGAGAAATTAACTTCGAAAGGAAAACAAAGGAGATTCCCCTTTCGTCACCTGATGTTGGTGAAGCGTTAGTGATTTTCTATTTGATTGAGAACTCACTAGGTTCATTAACGGTGTGCAGTTACTGGCACCAGGAAGATGCTGTATTGTGATCGGGGAGTCGAGTACCGTCCCGAAAATCTAATCCCCAGACATGGTAACGTTGATGGCGCCATTTCAGCCTTTGAGAAAGCTGTTGAAATGAATTCCTCCGACCTGGACACACAAAACAAACTGGCAGTGGCTTATTTTGATGAGCGGATGAATTCACTAGGCCGAGAGAACTCTGAAAGCTATAATCGCACTTTCTTGAAATTCGTCCTCGTCGTTCTGCTCCTGTCCTCCTTAGCAAAGAACCGTCCGAGTGCGACGACGAGTACAAGTATGATTCTTTGGAATCTCGCAGTTGATGTTGGTTCAGTGTCGCAACCCCGATATTCATGCGACGTGGCGCCAC
>DATKMG010000295.1:0-4472 GCA_035541995.1 Terriglobia bacterium | reverse complement strand
AGGGCTTGTCAAGAAGTTTGGCGAAGCGAACTGCCACTCGCCGCTTCACCGATTGGGGGCCGTTCTCAATTCTTACCACTTTGGCGGGAAATTTGAATTCATACTCCTCATGGACTGTTTCCCGAACATCGACCGGTGCTGGGATGGATAAAAGCAGATCGGCAGATTCCTGAAGTTCTCGTTGAGTTAAGAAGCAGGCACCGCTGGCGCTCACATTGACAGTGTGGGTCAGTTCGTAAAAGTGCTGTCCAATTATGTCCGTACCTTTGATGAAGATCGGAACACGTATGGGGAGCCTATAATAGGCGCGCCGATCTGTATATGCCATTCAACTATTCCTTGCTCTTGAGACCTCACTAAGACTAGAATTGGGTTCCTTTGTCAGGGGGGTTCGGCAAAGTAGTAACGCTTATGCATTTTCGCTTCCAGCGTTTCGTCTTAATGTGCCGCATAGTTTAACCACCTGTCTTTAGTTTTCAGTAGATTGATAGTCACTAAAGAAAATGATATTGGGGGAATATCTAGAGTGGAAGACTCTTTCCCTTTTTTTCCCTTTTGAAATGGTAGGTAAGTACTTTCTTATTCTATTGTAATCTACTGTCATCTTCATGAAACCTTACCTGTACATCCTTGCAGTTTTGCTGGTGGGCGGTGGCATTGGCTACTACATCGGGGAGAAATCGGCTGAGTGGGAGAAGAGTCCCTCTACTAGTGTCCTTTCAGGAGCCAACGATTCCCAGGTGGTTCAATCCATTCTGCAGCGGCAGGCTGAAGCTTACTCTCTGCACGATGCCTTAATGCTCTTGCGAGACTGTGCGTCCACGTACGTCGAGATCGACGGCACTGATGGCGAGGTTCTCAACCTTCAACGAGCTCAACTCTACTACTACGAGGTCTTCCGTTCAGGAAAAAGCGTGAATTTCACCGTCAAGGCGCCGGATATCAAGCTCCTCGGTAATCTTGCTACTGTCAGGGCTGGATACTTTAAGACTTCTGAAGCATATGAAAAGGAAGGCATTAAAGGCAAGATTGGTGAAGGTCTTTGGATCCTAGCCAAGAACAACGGACGATGGCAGATTGCCTCCTTTGCCTGGACTGAAGAGGGGAAGAGATAGGGGATAGGGGATAGGGGTTGGGGAATAGGAAGTTCGGCGATAGTGCAGCATTGAATTGCCACAGAATACTCACGTGAACGTGCTAAGGAGAATTTGTCGATGCTCAATTTGGATTACTCGAATCTGATCATTATCTCGGTTCCTGGTTTTATTCTTGGCCTTATGACTGCACGGTTTCTTGCACGTCCCGGTTGGCAGGTAGTCAAAACCAAACTCGGAGTACTTGGAAAAGTCCTCGTCGGACTATCATTTTTGGTGTTCCTTGGCATCTCGTTGATTGTTCTTGGAGTAATGGTGGTCTATTTGTTCAATTTTCCTGAAACTGCGAAGCCAGCCTATTTTTGGTACACCGCTCTGTTTGGGCTCTGGATGATAATCAACCTCCTCCTTGAATTCATCGACCTGGGGAAGAAAAGGAGCCATGCCTACAGGTAGAGTAAACTCAAGCCAGTCGTATCAGCCGGTCTGGGCTCTTCACAGATAGTTGGAATGGGCTGCAACTTCCTTTGGAGAAATCACTTTGATCCAGGAGAATCCGACATGTCAAAATTCTCGATGACTCGCAGGCGGTTTGCTAAGCGGCTAATCTTCGCAGGAGCTGGCCTGAAGGCACTTAAACTCGGCGCAGTTGGTCCGAGCGTGCCGAAGCTAGGAACTCCGGGAGAGACTCCGGTCTCCCTTCAGCTTTACACCGTGCGCAATCTGGCGGAAAAAGACTTTCCAGGTACTGTGGCTCAGGTGGCGAAAATCGGCTACAATGCCGTGGAAACCAGCGAACCGAAAGGGTTTTCGAGCAAGGAAGTCAAGAAAATCCTCGGAGACGTGGGTCTGCAGTGCTCGGGGGTTCACGAATCCTTTGAGCGCCTGGAGAGTGAGCTGCCCTCGGTCATCAAATATAACCTTGAGCTTGGAAATCAGTACGTGGTCTGCTCTTACATGCCGGAAAACTACCAAGAACGCGGAGTGGAAGGTTTCAGCGAGTTCGGCCGAAAGTTGGAGGCCATTGGCGCCACCATTAAGAAAGAAGGATTGCAGCTCTGCTACCATAATCACGATTTCGAGTTTAAGAAGGTCAACGGGAAATACCTGCTCGATTCTCTTTTTGCTGCCGCTGATCCAAACCTGGTGAAAGCGGAAGTGGATGTCTATTGGGTCCAGCACGGCGGCGAAGACCCAATTGCTCATCTGCGGAAGTACGCCGGCCGTGTCCCTCTGCTCCATATCAAAGATATGACCAAGGATGATCGAAGGACGTTCGCTCCCGTTGGCACCGGAAGGCTGGACTTGAGGGGAATTGTGAAAGCGGCCCGAGCTGGAGGAGCCGTCTGGTTCGTCGTCGAGCAGGACGAAGTCGAACAGCCTGTCCTGGAAGCCATTGAACTGAGCCTGAGAAATTTCCGCCAAATCCTGAATGCCGAGAACTGAGGAAGCCTCGCATCTGACACTCGAAGGAGATGAAATATGGATGTTCATCCGACTTACGATGATGTCGACCTGATTCTTAGACTGTATGAATTGCGTCGGGATGAAAAGATGCGGAGGGCTAGAGAATGGTTTCGGTACTTCTTTAAGGCCAAGTCCCTGGAAGATTTTCAACGACTCTGTCCACCCGGCTCTGACGAGAATACCTACTACCGCATGGTGACCAGCTACTGGGAGATGGTAGCCTCCTTCATCACCGGGAGTGTCTTGCACGAGAAACTCTTCTTTCAAAGCGGGAGAGAATTATTGTTCGTTTGGGAGAGAATTCGCGATTTTCTTCCTGCCTACCGGGAGCTAATGCAGGACATTCATATCCTTAAGAATCTGGAGACTGTGGCCAAATCCTACGTCAGTTGGATGGAATCCCAGTCCCCCGGAAGCTATGCGGTTTTTTCAAGCCGGGTCCGTGAGAGCTAGAATCCTACGAATACTCTCACCACGGATGAAAATGCTGGAGGGCCCCGCTTCGTCGGGGCCGCGGTCGCGACGGGTGACAGCGGTCACTCGCGCGACCCTCCACCCAAAACCACATTTTCATAGAAGTTTCTGATTCCTTCTCTAAAGCTCCAGTCACCTCGCTTGCTCACTTATCACGTCAGGAATGCTTGACCATGAATGACTGTCGCGGCAGTTTTGCCTACTTGGGGAATGGGAGAATTCATGACCGCACGAATTGGATGGGACCGTCGGCGCTTTTTGCGGACTCTCACTACAAGCCTTTCGCTATTTCCAACGACTGCCTTCTCGGTTCCACCGTACAAGAGCCGGGAAAGCGGTCCTGTTCGAAGAGCGCTACTGGATTCCCCGGCGAAGATGTCCGCACGGATTTTTGATCCTCTCCTCGATCCCAGGTGTTATCAGTTGCCGGGGGCAAAAGTCGAAGTTTGGCCGGCGCACTGGATCTGGTATCCAGGACAATTGACGGCACATCTTCATGCCAGGACGCTGCAGGCATCCATGGGGCGTTGCGCACAGGTCGGATATCCGAGCAGTTTCCGGCAACCGCTCTCTTTCGTTTATTTCCGAAAGCGAGCGGTTCTTTCGGAGGGGTCAGGAATCCGTTGGGCTGGCCCGCTGGCCCGGATCCGGTTCATTCTCAATGGCGCGGAAGCGGACATAACAGTCAGAGAGAAGGTGGTTCCCGCCGGTCCTGTTGAGATCGTGGTCCGAATCGATTTTGCCCGCGGCCTTCCCTGCCTGCTGCTGGACGGTGGAAAGGCGAACAATGTTTCCACAGGTGAAAACTGGGAAGCCAGCCTGGATTTCCATCAATGGGTCGAGGCTGAGGGCAGCAGTTCCTTCTGTTCGCCTGACACCCTCCCGGATGAGGAGAGGGAAGTGACTATCGAGATTCCTGTCGATCAGGTGGTGCAGAGCAAACAGGTGACTACGACTACAGAAGGGTTCTTACTGGCTGCGGGCAGTGAACTGGTTGTCGATTTTCGCCATGATGAAGTAGGACAGCTTGCGTTCGACCTGGAAGGTCAGGGGGAGCTCACGACCCGTGTGGGTGAATCCATTCCTGAAGTCTTGGACCCGGACGAGAGGTATTTCGAACAGCGACCGATTCCGCCAACTCCGTGTGCAGCACAGGCCCGGACGGTTCTGCTTCCTCTGCGTGGTCTCCGCTATGCCTCCCTGTCTGCAAACCAACCACTGGTTCTGAAGAACCTGCATTTCCTTGCTCGAGTCACGCCAGTCCAATATCGCGGACATTTTGAATGCAGCGATCCAGAGGTGAATGAGATCTGGGCCGCTGGCGCAGCTACGATCCACTCCTGTCTGCATGGTTTCTATTGGGATGGGATCCGCCGAGATGGCCTGCCCTGGGACGATGGGGTCATTAGCCTTGAGGCGGCTGACGCGGTCTTCTAC
>DATKMG010000294.1:0-5650 GCA_035541995.1 Terriglobia bacterium | reverse complement strand
GGGTGTTCATGCGAAGACTTATGTGGAGCCTAAATGAAGAATCGGGGGGAATAGGTTGGGGCGCACCGGAGGCAATGGCTGAAATCATGGCTTGCCATGCGGGTCTTGCCGAAGAGTACGCGCCTGTTTTCGTCTCTTATTTGAACCCTAAAGGAAATTTTGTCGAGTACGAATTGCTGCAGAGGGGCGTTCTCTGGGGCTTGGTCAGGCTGGCGAAGTCTAGGCCGGCGTTGGTTGCCGGTGCGGCTGTGTACATAGGAAATTACCTTAAATCCAGCGATGCTGTCGTGAGAGGGCTGGCCGCGTGGGCCGCGGGCTTGTTACAAACACATGAGAACCATTCGAAACTCAGGGCGCTTTTGGGTGATGAGGCCTCCCTCAGAGTCTATTTTGACGGAACGTTTGTCCAGTACAGGGTCCTGGACCTAGCGGAAAAAGGTCTGGCTCTTCTCGGTCAATAATCATGCTGTCGGACGCCTCTCTGCTGCCGGAGCGGGGGTTCTCGGCAAGTACTCACATGTTTCAGATGGATGATCGGAAGGGGGAAAACGGCTCATGGATGTTCTCTTGTTGTCGAGATTACAATTTGCCGTGGCCACATTGTTTCACTTTTTATTTGTGCCGTTGACACTCGGGTTGTCGATTCTTTTGGCGATTATGGAAACCGTCTACGTGGTAACCGGAGTGGAAGAATACAAACGAATGGCCAAATTTTGGGGAAAGATTTTTCTGATAAATTTTGTGGTGGGAGTTGTTACCGGTATCACGCTTGAATTTCAGTTCGGGACTAATTGGGCCGGCTACTCGAAACATGTCGGCGATATTTTCGGATCGCTCTTGGCGATTGAGGCCACACTGGCATTCTTTCTTGAATCCACCCTCATCGCGGTATGGTTTTTCGGGTGGCAAAGGATTTCGCCGAAACTTCATGCGGCGTGCATCTGGCTAGTCGCCATCGCGTCCAACATGTCCGCATATTGGATACTTGTAGCGAACTCCTGGATGCAACATCCCGTGGGCTACGCTATCCGAGGGGGACGAGCGGAGCTGACTGATTTCTGGGCGGTCATAACCCAGAGCTACGCCTGGCTCACGTATCTGCACGCCACATTCGCGGGATACGTATTGTCCGGGTTCTTCGTGATGGGTGTCAGCGCGTACCATCTGCTGCGCAAGAATCACGTCGAGTTTTTCACCAGATCATTCAGGATCGCGTTGATATTCGCCCTGATCTTTTCCGTGGGCGAAGTGGTGGTTGGCGACCTTCACGGCAAAGTGATGGCTGTGACACAACCGGAAAAACTCGCAGCCGTGGAATCGGTCTGGGAGACGGAACGAGGTGTGCCATTCTCCATGATTCTCATTCCGGATGAGGCCAAGGAACGCAATCTGGTAGAGATGCTGCAAATTCCCAAGTTCATGAGCTGGCTGGTATATGGTGATTGGAACGCTGAAGTGAAAGGCCTTAAAGAATGGCGGAAGGAAGATAGGCCGCCTGTAACCTTGGTCTTTTGGTCTTTCAGGTTCATGGTGGGCCTCGGATTTCTCTTTGCCTTGCTGCCGTTGATCGGATTGTTCAAATGGAACCGACTGGAATCCAGTCCCAGGTATCTGAAAATTATGATGTACTCCATTCCACTTCCATATATTGCGGCTGAACTGGGATGGATAGTAACCGAGGTGGGACGCCAGCCATGGATCGTATACCGTATGATGAGGACGTCAGAAGCTGTCTCTAATATTGCAGCGTCGCAGGTCACGGTTTCGCTGATAGCATTCATTGTGCTCTACTCACTGCTGGGATTGGCCGCTTTCGTGCTTATGGCAAAGACTGCCCGCACAGGACCTCCCGAATACTCGGCTGCGACGCTCGCTTGAGAAAGGCAGGTTGAAACATGCTGGAAACCATCTGGTTCCTTTTGTGGGGCTTGCTCTGGGGTATCTATTTCATGCTGGACGGCTTCGACCTGGGGCTGGGAACGGCCATGCCGTTTCTGGCCAGGGACGAAAAACAGATACGGACTATCTACAATTCCATGGGACCGTTCTGGGACGGGAATGAGGTCTGGCTGATCACGGCAGGCGGCGTAACCTTTGCCGCGTTTCCCACAACCTATGCGGTAATGTTCAGTACCCTTTACACGCCGTTGCTGCTGATTTTGTTCGCGCTCATCATTAGGGCCGTAGCGTTCGAATTCAGAGGGAAGGTCGAAAACCGTGCCTGGAAGTGCCTGTGGGACACATGTCTCTTCGTGGGCAGCTTCGCGCCGGCATTGCTGTTCGGTGTAGCGTTCGCCAATATTTTCCAGGGCATACCGTTTGACGCCAAGGGCGCTTTTCACGGCAATCTGTTCACCCTGCTCAATCCGTACGGCATATTGGGAGGCCTTCTATTTGTCGCGCTCTTCGTCCAGCATGGCCTTTTGTGGCTGACGATAAAGACCACGGGGCCCCTTGAGGACAGAGCGATCCGGGCCACACGACCGGTCTGGGGTGCGCTCCTTATCGTAGCGGTGATTTTTCTTGTATACACGTGGTTTGCCACCCCCCTCTACAGTAATTACCTGGCCAAGCCGCCGCTGTTCGTGATTCCACTGGTGACTGTGGCCGCACTCCTTGCAGTAAGGCTCTTCATAGCCAAGGAGCGGTGGTGGAAAGCCTGGTTTGCTTCGTGTCTGACTATCCTGACAGCAACTTTGTTCGGCGTGGTCGGCCTTTACCCGAAGCTATTCCCATCGAGTCTTGACCCGGCTGCCAGTCTGACTGCATTCAACTCGTCTTCCAGTCAGATGACACTGACGATCATGCTTGTGGTGGCGCTTATTTTTGTGCCTGTGGTAATCGTGTACCAGACGTGGGTCTACCACTTGTTCAAAGACAAGGTTACCGACGAAATGCTGACATCTGAGGAGGCTTATTGAGCCGGAGACCCATCGAGTAATTGAACATCAATTCGCCATGCCGGGAACTGTTCTCGGATCGCCGCGGGGCGGCAACACGGGGCTATTGACCGGGTAGATCAATCCAATTGGAAGCTGGCACATAACCGGGTCCGGGCATGGAACATTCGGGCCGTGATAATACCCGTTAACATCCCATCCCCAGAGAGGATAGGACCAGCATCCGATATGTTGTGGGGCGGTCCTGAAGCCATAAAGTCCTTCCATGCGTGCTGCCGGTGGATTGTTTACGTGTATGGTTGCTCCATATCCGTGTGGCAACCAGGAAAAGAAGGCCGGTGCTTGAGGCATGACTGCATCCGCGAGACACGCGTTTCCATGGAAGAAACTTGCGAACAGAATGATTATGAGCAGCGTCGGGAACAGGGTCTTGCCGGACATCGTGCCTCCTAAACAAATGGTCACTAGTTTGACTAATTATACCGGACAAATAGCATAAAAGTCAACATAATGAATTATTAAATTCACATAACATTTGCCGAAGTAGTGATATTAAACATGGCGATTCCCCAAGAGACCGGACATTTATTTTGTCATTCGCCATATGTGTTTTTGGATCCGATTCTGTGACCGACAGACTGTAAGGGCCTAAAGAAAGGGCGGCGTTTCAGCTCGTATTGAAGCGCCGCCCTCACATGTTGCCAATAGCCTCCGTTAGCGTTCAAAACATCCGTCAATTCCTTGCAGGTATCGCTTTCTGATCATCCGATTTGCGGTTCAGAATGCGCCCCAGAAGCCCTCCAAGACGTTTATGCTACAATCAGGCCAGGTCGAAGCGGTCAAGGTTCATTACCTTGTTCCACACCGCTATAAAGTCGTGCAGGAATTTCTCCTGAGAGTCCTCACATCCGTAGACTTCCGCCGAGGCCCGGAGTTGGGAGTTCGAACCGAAGATGAGGTCCACACGGGTGCCTGTCCACTTGAGTTCGCCCGTTGCGCGATCACGACCCTCGAACACGTTTTCGTCGTCCGTGGTGGCCTTCCACGTCGTGCTCATCTCGAGCAGATTCACGAAAAAGTCATTGGTGAGCGTCTCTGGCCGCTTGGTGAAGACGCCGTGCTGGGACTGTCCGAAGTTGGCATTCAAGACGCGCATACCGCCAATGAGAACCGTCATCTCAGGAGCGGTCAGCTTCAGCAGGTTCGCGCGATCAACCAGCAATTCCTCTGCCGATACGGCGTATTTGGTCTTGAGGTAGTTACGGAACCCGTCAGCAGCCGGTTCGAGTACGGCGAATGACCCCACGTCTGTTTGCTCCTGCGATGCATCCGTGCGTCCAGGCGTGAAGGGAACGGTCACATCATGACCGGCATTCTTCGCTGCCTGCTCGACTCCTGCGCATCCACCCAGGACAATCAAGTCCGCGAGTGACACCTTCTTCCCGCCGGACTGCGCGCTGTTGAACTCCGTTTGGATTCCCTCAAAGGTCTGCAGCACAGTCTTCAGTTGGGCCGGCTGGTTGACTTTCCAATCCTTTTGCGGTGCAAGACGAATACGTGCCCCGTTCGCACCGCCGCGCTTGTCGGAACCACGGAACGTGGATGCCGACGCCCAGGCGGTCGAGACCAGTTGCGAGATGGACAGGCCCGAAGCAAGGATCTTGGCCTTGAGGTTTGCGACGTCCTGTGCGTCGATCAACTCATGATCGACTGCGGGCACCGGGTCTTGCCAGATCAGTTCTTCTGCTGGCACATCCGGGCCGAGATAGCGTGAGCGCGGACCCATATCGCGGTGGATCAGCTTGAACCACGCCCGGGCAAACGCGTCCGCCAACTGGTCCGGGTTCTCGTAGAAGCGCCTGGAGATCTTTTCATAGATAGGGTCGACCCTCAGGGCAATGTCCGTGGTCAGCATGGATGGCGCGTGACGCTTTGACGGGTCGTGGGCGTCCGGCACCGTGCCGGCGCCGGCGCCACCCTTCGGTCGCCACTGATGCGCACCAGCCGGGCTCTTCGTCAATTCCCATTCGTAGGTGAACAGGTTCTTGAAGAAGTTGTTGCTCCACTTCGTTGGCGTTTGGGTCCAAGTGACCTCTATGCCGCTGGTGATCGTGTCGCCGCCTTTGCCCGTTCCGAAGCTGCTTTTCCAGCCGAGGCCCTGTTCCTCGATGGGGGCCGCTTCTGGATCAGGCCCTACATGGGACGCAGGGCCGGCGCCGTGGGTTTTGCCGAAGGCGTGACCGCCGGCGATGAGCGCCACCGTCTCTTCGTCGTTCATCGCCATGCGAGCGAAGATCTCGCGGATATCCTTGGCCGCCAAGAGGGGATCGGGGTTGCCGTCCGGCCCTTCCGGGTTGACGTAGATCAGGCCCATCTGTACGGCCGCCAGGGGGTTTTCCAGATCCCGGTCGCCGGTGTAACGGCTCCCTGGCTTGTCGCTCGTAGCCAGCCATTCTTTTTCGGCACCCCAGTAGGTGTCATCCGGCTCCCAAATATCCTCGCGCCCGAAGCCGAAGCCGAAGGTCTTGAAGCCCATCGACTCCAGCGCGACATTGCCGGCGAGTACCATCAAGTCGGCCCAGGAGAGTTTCGCACCGTATTTCTGCTTGATCGGCCACAACAGGCGGCGCGCCTTGTCGAGGTTGGCATTGTCCGGCCAGCTGTTGAGCGGAGCGAAACGCTGCTGTCCGGCGCCGGCGCCGCCACGTCCGTCGGTGATGCGATAGGTGCCGGCGCTATGCCAGGCCATG
>DATKMG010000293.1:0-7648 GCA_035541995.1 Terriglobia bacterium | reverse complement strand
TCCAAAAGGGGGATAGGCTTTGTAAAGAGGTCGGGCTTATCGTCAATATAGTCATACATAGGTTTGAGCCGGCCTTGGACAGCATCTTGCAGAAGGGTCGTCCACCTCTCCTCGACCTCTCCCTTGACCACAGTTACACCTTCATCCATCAAGGCCTGCAGGTCCGGTGGGATTTCAGGCAGCATCGCCAAGTAACCACTGACGTGGAAGCCTCCTAGCATTACAGTGATTCCGGCAGAACGGAATTGCCGCGCCAAATCCGAGGCGCGCGGGTACTGATTGGTTTGAACTCCAACCAGGCAGACAATGGTCGGCCCCGGGTTGCGACGCCCCTGTTTACAGATCTTCTGGACAGGAATTCTCTGCACAGTTTCGTCCATGAGATGGAGATCTATTTCCACCTTATCGCCAAGGAGTCGATGCTCGATCACATCCCGCGTGAGAGCGGCAAGGCAATTGAGGGTATTGGATGGCAGGACTCCCCGGAAGTGGGTAACCACATAGCCATCATCGTCATAGTTGGACGGTTTTATCAAATAGAGGAGAACATGCTCCTTCGCCTTGTACTGTGATCGATTCATCATGATTGGAGATGGGCCCTTTCGGTTTCTAGACCATTTCAGCAAAGTTCCAGATTTGGGTAAGGGCCAAACCCGAAAGCGAAGCAAGAATGGTTTTGAGTATAATAACCTCCGAACCAGAAAATACGTAGAAAAAAACAAAGAATAATCAGAAAGTGTGATCCACGACGACTATCCTCACGAACCTATCAATCCGTTGCCGCCTTTTCTAGTATTTGCTTGACGGTTGGATTGGGGTGCGTAATTTCCTGTGGCGAGTCTATGGTAAGTGTGGGAATAGCTCCATGTTCCTCATGGATGCGCATCCGTAATTCTTCGTTTTGGTCGCGTCCACCCAATCCTGAATATCCGATCGTTCGACACAGTTTTCCGAACAGAAATTCGTTGAAAGGGCAACCGCCGGTTCGCTCCAGTCCAGGCCTGGTATCATGCCAGCTGTCAAACAAGTGTGCCTGTGCAAACGAAAGCCCCTGGGCCGTGATTTCGTTGAGGCCTTCTCCGCCAACCACCAGGCCGTCTCCCAGATTCGCCACCTGCTCGATGAGCCGTCTCATGCCTTCTGTAGGAGTCATGGACTCAACCAGGCAATTGTGAAGATTGAAAGTGTTCAGAGTCACATCGATGAAAACCGCCTGGAGAGACAGGGTTCGGGCAGCTCCAAGGATGTTCTCGCCCAAGATGGAGCGCCACATGCTTAAGCCAGGATGGATCTTGACCATGACTTTTTTGTCTCGATGCTGGAGGCGTGTGAGGTTTGATTCGGGAACACCTTGTGATTTTCCTTTGTACCAGGCCCAACCCCGCAATTGCTGTTTTTCAATATCCCGGTATTGGAAATCCCTAACCTGCGAATAGACCGGGTGAATGGGGTCCATGTCGATAGAGTTGCAGTGCGGCATAATTCTGTATCCCATGGTCTGGGCTTTGGTGATGAACGCCTGGCCGGACTGGCTGGGAGTAAAGGTGGGATAGTTTTCATCATAGGGGTCGGTACGCCAATCGGGAAAATGAATAACGACTTTGCTCGGTTGGACTTTCTTGGAAAGCACATCCAGGATCTCTGGATTACCTGGGCACCAGCAGAGGGCCAACCTCACTCCATGAATCCAGTCCTTGCGGCGTTTTTCTTCCTTATCCAAACTGTAGGCATGCCATAGCCACTCCCTGTAGCGAGAGACTGGGACCTTCCAGTCTCCATGAAAGACGTTAAAACGCCAGGCAAGTCCACCGGATCCCAGGTTGCTATCAATTGGTCCATAGGCTTCGGTGTCAAGACCTAAGGCATTAGGAGTCGACTTTGATCCTGTTTTAAGGGCCTTGTATCGATATCGGTCGTCCTCAGCATGGACCCAGAATCCGCCTTGCTGGGACTGAAGGACAGCCAGGCCGGCCTCCCAAGAAACCGGCCAGGCCCAGCGTCGATCGGCGATTAGTGAGTCGTCGAGTCTTAGGCGAACCCCTTGGAACAAAGGCGCTACCAATTCCAAGTCAGGCCGCAGGCCAGTCAACCAGAGCCGACAGGCTAAGGCACCTGGACGGGAAGAATAAGCCGATGGCTCCAGCACAAGGTCTCCGTTTTCGGGGTCGGCCATCACGGACAATACACCGTCACCGTCCCAACTGTGAAAACATACTTCGGCCCGGTTTCTCGAAACCTGTCGGCAAGTTGTGCTGCCGAAGCGGTTCTCGTCGAGCCCGACAACTTCATTTAAACGGTAAACGAGTTGCACAGGCGACTCTCGATCTATGTCGAAGGGCTGGAGAAACTCCTCTCCGGTCGACTTGTTCTTGAGAGAAGTCAAAAACCCCTTTTGGAGAATGGCTGTGAGGGTGGAGGTCTCGATCCAGACCTTCTGGCCTTCGACGCGGATGCTGGCATGGTTGTCCCGGGTTTGAACAGAACTACTGGCTGCTTCCGTCACAGTTCGAGTTGCCGGAGATGGGGGCACACAGAGCATTGTCATTGTTCCTGCTGTCGTCTTCAGAAAACGGCGTCTGTCAAATTGCGAGTGTAAGCTCATGAAATTTCCTCCCTTCGGGCAAACGTTGTGCACTCTAGCTTGGAAGGCAAAAACAAGTCAAGCAAGGCAAAGGTATCACGTCCGGAGGAGGGGCTGCGATCAAACAGGAACCGGCTTGCTTAGTTTTCATCCCGTCCTCCCCATTGAACGGCATGTTAGAGAATCCACTTTGTTGACCGTCTCCTCCAGATTCGGGTATCTTTTGTTCTGTTTGTCGGCAGTAAGGATTTCTGCCTTTTCGCGACATTTCGGAGAATACCATGAAACGATTTCTCGCCTTAGGGACCGCAGTCTGTTGCCTGGTCTTAAGTGTCAAAAGCGAAGTCAATGGCGACACTAAGAACCGGTTGATCATTGAGGTCGATCAAGGCCGGCACATCATCAGTCGACACATTTATGGACATTTTTCTGAGCACCTGGGACATTGCATCTATGGTGGGGTCTGGGTCGGCGAAGATTCGGCGATCCCCAATGTCCGGGGTATCCGGAAGGACGTTGTCGAAGCCCTTCGAGAGATCAAAATCCCCAACCTGCGCTGGCCCGGTGGTTGTTTCGCCGACACCTATCATTGGACGGATGGGGTGGGTCCACGCCAAAGGCGTCCCAGCATTGTCAACACAAACTGGGGTGGAGTTACTGAAGACAATCATTTCGGGACGCATGAATTCATGGATCTGTGCGAGCAGCTTGGCTGTGAGCCTTACATTTGCGGTAACGTGGGGAGTGGAACCGTTCGGGAGTTGCAGCAATGGGTGGAATACCTGACGTTCAATGGCAGAAGTCCCATGGCCGACCTTCGTCGCGCCAACGGGCGAAACAATCCCTGGTCCGTCCGGTTCTGGGGGGTGGGGAACGAGGCGTGGGGGTGCGGTGGGAACATGAGGCCCGAATATTATGCGGACGTGTTTCGTCGCTTTGTGGCCTATCTTTACGATTACAAACCGAATCGAATTTATAAGATCGCTAGCGGTCCGAGCGACGACTCTTATGCCTGGACCGAAACACTCATGCGCGAAGCGGGCCAGTATATGAATGGGCTCGGCCTGCATTACTACACGGTAGATGGGTCCAACAAGGGGTCTGCGACCCAATTCGATGAGACCGGGTGGTTCAAGGTAATGAAGAAGACTCTCTTCATGAAGGAGCTCATCGAGCGCCATTCCACTATTATGGACCGTTACGATCCGGGCAAACGGGTTGGTTTAGTGGTGGACGAATGGGGGACATGGTACGAGGTTGAGCCGGGCACCAATCCCGGGTTCCTCTATCAGCAGAATACCTTGCGGGATGCCCTAGTAGCCGCCATCAATCTCAACATATTCAATAATCATTGTGAAAGAGTCCACATGGCGAATATTGCCCAGATGGTCAACGTGCTTCAGGCCGTGATTCTGACGCAGGATGAGAAAATGGTCCTCACCCCCACGTATCATGTCTTCGATCTGTACCAGGTTCACCAGGAGGCAACGTCACTACCGATCCAATTTGAGTCGGCCGATTATTCGTTCAAGAGTGAAAAGATTCCAGCTGTCAGTGTTTCCGCCTCGCGCGACTCTGGGGGAAGGATCCACGTCACATTCTGCAATCTGGACCCCCACCAATCCAATCGCGTGATAGCAGAACTAAGGGGAGCTAATGTCAGGCGCCTTTCCGGACAAATCTTGACGGCCAAGGAAATCGGCGCCCACAACACATTTGAAGCGCCGAACCAGGTTCAGCCTGCAAATTTCGATGGCATTAGGCTGACGGGTAGTGGGTTTGAGGTAATGCTCCCCTCGAAATCGGTAGTAGCACTGGAATTGGAATAGCCCTAGTTAAAATCAGACCACGAAGGGTTCCGCTTAAGAATCCTTCTCGGTCTTGTTCAGGGTGAGTTGAATGAATATGCACAACGACGAGACTGAGAACATGTATATCCTATCTCTTTGTGGTTTTGCGGCCATGCGGTCTTCCTGACTTCAAGAAGATGAGGAGACTGCCTGTACCCCCACGTTGCCGCAGAACTCCTGATAGTCTGCTTCGACCTGGCTCGCATAAGTCTTGGCATATTCCAGCAGGGGGGTCTGCCATTTGGATACATTGCCAAAGGCAATGAGCTCGTCGGCGATGGCAGAGCCCTGCCGGCCACCGCTACGAAGTTGGGCCCAGGCTGTCAATTGTCCCATGGTTCCAACCACCGACTCTAAGCGCCGCAATCTCCCATGCCAGTTGGCCAGATCGATCTTGTCTTGATCTGGCTGCAGTTCTCGAAGCACATAAGGTTTGCCATTCATCATAAGGGCGGAGAGCAGCGCTGGACTGGTACCCTGAGCTCGCTGCTGTATGGAGACCACCCTCTCCGCGTGGTTGGACCATTGTGGCTGGGGTACACGCAAGTAGGGTTCGAGGGACGACTTTTCCTCTTCCTTGAGATCCAGGAGGTAGTTCTGGTCGGGAGATCCTTTCCCCTCCACCAACAAAACATAACGATCCACTCCTAGGCTTCCGACACCGGCGATTCGATGGGCCACATCCGACAACTCATAAAACTCGGGGTTGGGCTGCCCTTTGCTCCAGGCTTTCCAAAAGGATTCGACTTGGGACCGACCTTCCAGCGTAATCGGGGCTATGTGCTTGCCGTCGATGATCAAGCGTCGTTTCCCATTCCTGGTTTCGCTGCGCTTTTCCAGGAAGTCCTTACGTTTTCTATCCCTGACGCTTTCGAGCAGGTCTTTCACCATGCCTTCTGCCGTTTCTACCTCTACAACACGGGCTTTCCCATGGACCAGAGCAGACGTGTATGCCTGCAGATAGCAATGACATAATGCGAAGGCCTCCGAATCATTCACCTTCAGCGTTACCGCGCCGACCATGACGCTGGTGAGAAGGCGCGCCAGCTCCCAGGTGGCGGGAGCAAGGGCCGCCTCGTCGAAATCGTTCATGTCGAAGTACACAAGGCGGTTGTCACCTTTGTAGCTGCCGAAGTTTTGCAGGTGCAGATCGCCGCAGATCCAGACTGGCGGTGCATCATCCAGCGGAGTAGAATGCGGCCAGTCCTCGTAGAAGAGATGACATGTCCCGCGGAAAAAGGCGAAGCTGTCTGTCCGCATGAGCTGATACTTCAACCGGACTCTCTCGGGATTGCGGTCCTTGTTAAACTGCTGGATTCTCTCTGCTATGTTTCTTGTCATGAGTCTGTCAGGTTCCCACCAAGTAGACGGTTTAGGGATTCACTTTTGTGATTTCATCTTAAGATTAACTCAATTCTGAGTCGGTAGGGTAGTTGATTGTTGTGTAGTGGGTCAGTCAAGCGGGGAATAGGGGGAAACGGGCTCCGCTAGGAGCCCAATGTTTGTAGGGAATTCGGTCCTCCTGCATCTCCGCCGCCTCAGCCGGGCGGAATGCCGGGATGGGATCCGTGCCACTCTGAATTCCCCACGTTCCGTCCGGCTGAGGCGGCGGGATCCTAGCGGGGTTCCCTCTTCTACAGACGTCTGGCTCCT
The DNA here is from genome assembly GCA_035541995.1 of Terriglobia bacterium. Classification (GTDB taxonomy): domain Bacteria; phylum Acidobacteriota; class Terriglobia; order Versatilivoradales; family Versatilivoraceae; genus DATKMG01. Next base: position 1,564 of record DATKMG010000293.1, on the reverse strand, counting down.
AGTTGAGCCACCACCCATCACTGACTCAATACATTCATGACAATTGCGAGTATACTGGGTAGGAGACAGAGTCTCAGGAACACGTTGGCCACCGGCTCAACGAGAAATAACAGCCAAGTGACGAGAAGTTAGCATCTGAAACAGATGGAACTGCGTAAGGACCCCATCACCCAAAGCTGGGTAGTTCTCGAAGAAGGGGACGGCACATGGCCGGAAGCCGATGTGTGCCCTCTGTGTCCTGGCCAGGAATCTTTTTGTCCTCCCCCGATCTACGTCCAACCTCCAGGTCGAGTGCCATGGCAGATTCGCGTGATTCCGCACCTGCGGCCGCTGTACCGCATCGAGGGCGATGCCCAACGCCGCGCGGAGGGTATCTACGACAAGATGAGCAACCTGGGAGCCCACGAGATTGTGGTCGAACATCCTGACCACAATTTGCCGCTCTCTTTGCAGAGCGATGAGAACGTTGGCCGGGTTTTGCAGGCCTATGTGGCTCGGTCGATCGACTTAAAGAAGGATCACCGGTTCCGCTATATTACTGTTTTTCGCAATCAGGGGACGATGGCCGGACAAGACCTCCAACACCCTCACTCTCAGATTACTGCCACACCGTTCATCCCACGCAGGGTGAGTTATGAGCTGCGGTCCTGCAAGCGCTATTTTGAGCTGAAGGAGCGCTGCCTTCTTTGCGATATCGTCAATCAAGAGGTGACGGTCGGAGCACGGATCGTACAATCAGACGATTTGTTCGTGGCCTTTTGTCCATTTGCCTCGCGTGTCCCATATGAGACCTGGATTTTGCCCATCCGCCATCATTGTTCGTTCGACGAAGACCTCATCTCCTGGGAACGCCAAGTTCAATTTGGCCGCTTCCTGAGATCTATCCTGCGACGTCTCAGTTCCGTGGCTCCGGCTTACCACTTGGTTCTGCACACTTCGCCCAACTCGGCTGCCAAGTTCGAAAAAACGACTCACTGGCAGTCTTTGACAGAGGATTATCACTGGCATTTCGAAATCCTGCCCATTCTTCCAGCAAAGTCCAAATCCTATAGCCTTAAGGAAGTCTATTACAATTCCTTGCATCCTGAGATTGCAGCTCAAGAGTTGGGCAATGTGGTTCTTTAATTCCATCGTGCTTGCCTGGTCAGGGATCGAAAGCGAGAGTTTCCAACTAAAATATCATCCAATAGATCAACCAAAGGAGCAAGTTTATGAAAGGACGAGAGGCGGTTCTTTTTGCCGTATTGCTTGCTTGCACTGTGACCTTGAGAGCTCAAGTGCCCGCATCGCCTGAACCCAAAGGAGAAACTAAGAAAGAAGAAGGACCTAAGAAAGAGGAGGCGCCCAAGCCTAAGCCTTTTGCAGAAGTCATAAAGGATGCACAAGTTGTTCAGGGACTGTTTACGCTCTACAGAACGGAAGACAAGGTCTTACTTGAGGTACTTCCAAGTCAATTCGACAACGTGTACGTGTTGTCGCTGACCTGCGAATCCGGCTTAGGGGAGCGCGGTTTTTATGCTTCAATGATGTGCGGTGAGACACCGTTCATGTTCCACAGGCAAGG
>DATKMG010000292.1:0-2745 GCA_035541995.1 Terriglobia bacterium | reverse complement strand
GTTTGCTACGCCGATAGTCCAGGATGGAGATCAGATCCAGCTAATAGGGCAGCTTTCTGGCCACAGTCCGGCCGGTGGAGCATTTGTGCTCAAGGATCTGACCCAGAATTTTACCTTTTATTCCTACTGTATGGAGATTAGCGAATATATCCAAGTCGGAGGAACCTACTACGCGGTTGTCAATAACGGGGCAGTGAATGGCGGAATCGATAATCACGACCCCAACAACATTCCGAATTTTGACCCGTTGGATCCCAAAACAGCCTATATCTATAGCCAGTGGGTTAAGGGCAATTTGTCCGGCTACAGCCAAACTGCCGTTCAGGATGCCATCTGGTATTTGGAGGATGAGATCGACGACCCGGCAGATGGTGCAGATTTGGTTAAAATGGTGAACCAGCTAAATCCCCAGGGCCTCGATTCTGTCAGTGTTCTAAACTTATTCACGACCAGAACCTGGGTGAGCGATAACGACACCGGTACGGGTCACTGGGTCTATACTGGAAATGCTCAGGACCAGCTTTTTACGCCAGTTCCTGAACCGTCGACTATCCTTCTTCTGGGACTCGGTCTGGCAGGGATCGGTATAATAGCCAGGAATCGAACTCGTAAGTAAACTCCTATAGTTCAACTCCGCATTAAACGGCAAGGGCTGCAGGTAATGTCTTATCTGCAGCCCTTATTTTTTTATGGCCTCCCTTTGTATCCGGCTGATTTTCGCAGCTACCGGATGTCCGCTCGCAGCATCGTTATCTCCTAATTCGAGAGCTTTGCAATCGATGTATTAAAAGCTTTTGCGAGGAACAAAACATACGGTTTGCGGAGCAAATTGTCGTGGCAACCGGGGATATTAACAATTTCAACATCTCCGTTGACTATCGCCCCCCATCCCAAGTCGAATGTCGAAAACTGGAAGAAAGCCTGCGTTCTTGCCCTATAGAGAGTGAGCGGACCCGAGTATGATCCCGGCACATACTCCTGCAAGAGCTTCATGTGGTGTTCCATTTTCTCCAATACGTCCCCTTCCCAGTGTTGCAGGTCAAAGATGTCCTCCAAATCCTTAACCAGACCGGCCCTTATTCCCGAACGAACCATCTTCTGAAACCCTTTTTTTATCTGCTTCGCTTTCCTTAAAAGCCGAGCCTGCAATTCTTTTGAGGGGCATTTCAGTAGGTCATCCCATAGCCATAATGGGACATTCTTCAGAAAATTGGAGGTACCTGCCAGGATCAAATTCGGTGAAATTGCTTTCGGCAAAGAAGGGCCGGCATCCACAATTCCCAAATGGCCAACCTCCAATCCACGATTCCGCAGTTGTCGAGCGATTTCGTATGCGAGAATCGCTCCGAAGGAGTAACCACCGAGACAATAGGGACCCTTCGGATGAAACGCGACAAGATCATTGACATATCTGGCAGCAAATTCCTCCATTGTGGATCCCATTTTGGAGACGTCTGCTTTGGATGTATTGTGCAATCCATAAACGGGTTGATCGCTTCCGAGGTAGAGAGAGAGTCGATTCGCGAATCCCACATCTCCGCTCAAATCATGGGGGATGAAGAGCGGCGGATTTGAACCGGAACACTGGATCGGAATAATGGATGAACCGATGCCGGAAGCGGCTGCGGGAGTTAAGCAAACAATCGATTGAATTTGCTCTGCCAAGCCCTCGACTGTGGGCGATTCGAAGATGCGGCTCAAGGGAAGGTCTATGTGAAATACATGACGTACCCGGGTGATCATTTGTGTCGCTTTGAGTGAATGACCTCCCAGCTCGAAAAAGCTGTCGTTGATCCCGATATTCTTCAAGCCCAAAACCTCCGCCATGATCTTGGCCAGCTTCTCTTCTATGGCGGTGCGCGGCGAAATCCGGGTTCCATCGAGTTCAGACGCTTTCTGTCGCTCGGGCGCCGGGAGAGATTTGCGATCTATCTTGCCGCTGGATGTATATTTCATGCGCTGAAGCAGAACAAATGTGTACGGGACCATGTAGGCGGGCAATTTTCGTTTCAGAAAACGCCGGATCTCATCCGTCGCCAAAGCCACCTCGTTCTTTGCTTTGGGAACGATATAAGCTACCAGCATCTTCTCTCCTGGCGCGTCCTCCCGCATCACTACGGCTGCTTCGCCAACCTCAGGATACTGTCCCAGAACGGCTTCAATCTCATCAAGCTCGATTCGGAACCCCCTGATTTTGACTTGATGGTCCATACGCCCAAGAAACTCAATGGCGGCGTCACGGCGATAGCGGACTAGATCACCGGTCTTGTACAATCGCGCGCCTTCCTCCGCGTCAAACGGATCCGGAATGAATCTTTCATCTGTAAGATCGGGACGGTTGTGGTAACCGCGAGCAAGTCCGTCACCTCCAATGTAGAGTTCGCCGGGGATTCCTGCAGGAACAGGTTGCCGGTTTACATCCAGGATATATGCTCGCGTGTTAGCGATCGGCCGCCCAATCGGCAAAATCTCGGTGTCCGCAATGTCCCGCGGAATTGCATAGGTACAAGCGAAGGTCGTGCTTTCCGTAGGCCCATAGCCGTTGATAATCTGCGTGCCATCCAGTTCCTGCTGTGCCTTGCGCACATGCGGCGTCGACAATTGTTCCCCGCCAATCAGAAGCTGCGATACTCCTCGTAGTGTCTGAGGGGCTTCATTCATGACTAAATTGAACAAAGAGGCCGTGAGCCAAAGCGTGCTCACACGGTTTGTTCTGATGATCTCTTCCAACCGTTCGGGATTCGG
>DATKMG010000291.1:0-5326 GCA_035541995.1 Terriglobia bacterium | reverse complement strand
TTGCAACATGCTGGTGGTTTAATGACCATCACTGGGATTTCTGACCAGGGTTTTTATGGGTCAGTTCACAATTTATTAATATCCTGCGTGGAGGAGAAGGTTGGGAAAAGATCACCCTTACCTGGTTTTTTCTGAAGGGCTAACGTTCCTCCGCAACAATCGGCTGGTTGAAGCCTCCAATGCTTTCAAGCGGGCAGTCAAAGAAGACAGCGGAAATGTCAGGTACCTCTCTTACTACGGCCTCACTGTGGCCCTCTTCGAAGAGGACATTCCCAGGGCGATCAGTTTGTGTCGCGCTTCCATCGAACACACCCCTTTCGACCCGGAACTATACTTTAATCTTAGCAGGGTCTACCACCTGGCGGGCCAGCGTGTGATGGCCCTGAAAACCCTCCGGGAAGGACTGGGCTATGAGAATGACAGTCCCCTGCTACTGATGGCACTGAGACGAATGGGAGTTCGCCGGAGACCGCCGTTGATCTTTCTTCCTCGCAAACACCCGCTCAATAAGATAATTGGTAAGCTTACTTACAAACTGCGAAAGCCCGATCTTAACAAAAGAGGCAGGAGTCTTACCCCCGCTTCACGAGACCCCGTAGGGTAAAAGTAACTCGAAGCCCATGAAGAACCAGAGCTAGCTGCTTTGTATGCGCAAGCCTCGAGTGCGAGCTGGCATGGGAACGGAACAGATTTGACATCGAGTTAATGCCGTCTTCACACGGGTGTAACATGCTGGTGGCGTAATAAACTCAGTGGGACTTCCAACCAGGATTTTCATGGAATTCGGTCTGATGAGGCCAGACAGAGTGAAGGCCTCGCTCTGGACCGCAATAGGAATTTTGTGGCCCTGGAGAATGGCAGAACACTCTTGTATGACGCTGCTCTTGCGACGCGGAAATCGTTGTTGCCCCACAGGTTTCCAGCATGGCTGAGCGTATCCTTCCATGCCGAGCGGTTCAATTCTATCTTTCAACAACAAACCATCAAGGAGGAGATATGACTTGCAGAAACAACTCTCAACTCAGGCCGAAGAGTCAATTTATAGGTTTCACGATAGCATGGCTGGCAGTAATTTTTTGGATGCCTATGGCAAAGGCCAAAGGGTCGGAAGACACGATCAACCGGAAAGACATTCGCCACGTGCTATTAATCAGCATCGATGGGATGCACGCACTCGACTACACGAACTGTGTGAAAGCCGGTACGTGCCCGAGTCTGGCTGCTCTCGGAAGAACCGGCGTGAGCTACATGCGGACATCCGTTTCCAAACCATCGGATTCGTTCCCGGGATTGATGGCACTGGTGACGGGGGGGAACACCGCGCACCGTGGGGGCATTCTATGACGTCGCCTACGATCGCGTGCTGGCGCCTCCGCAGAACGGACGCTGCTCATCATTACGGGCAAGCATGGCCAATCACCAATCGATAACCAGCGCTTCTTCCCTATTCCCGGCCACAGTGGGAATAACGGCACCTCGCCGGCCGACGTGCTCGTGAACGCGAACCCAAACCTGTTGCCTTTCTCTGAGTCCCCGCTCAATCCAACTGGAATCGGACCCACGCAGGACGACATTTCACTGCTGTGGCTCACGCATTCCAGCAACACACTCGCTGCGGTCGGGTTGTTGGAGGCGAATGCAGCTGCAGCCGGAATCGGCCAGATCTTCTATGGACCCTCGCTGGAAACCATGTTCAATGCGCCCGGCCTGCCTGCGCCATACGGCAAAGGTGACCCGCGCTCACCTGATATCATCGTGCAGCCGAACGTGGGCGTGGTCTACACCGGAAGCACCAAGAAACAAGCCGAGCACGGCGGCTTCGCCCAGGACGATACCAACGTGATGCTGTTGGTGTCGAACCCTGAACTGAAGGCCGGCACTGTGACGAGCTTTGTCGAAACGACCCAGGTGGCGCCGACCATCCTCAAGGCCCTGGGCCTCGACCCCAATGACCTCAAGGCCGTCCAGAAGGAAGGCACCCCTGTCCTGCCTGGAATCGACCTGGAGGAAGATTGAAGGTGAATCAGGAATCCTGGAGCGGGTGATTCTTCAATACCCGCTCCACATCAGCCTGCTTGCCACGGCCGATTCGCCCAATGACACCATTGAAGACCCATAGCCAACGGCATCCCGTTCGCCGCGCATCGACTCATTTCTAACAACTCTATCCATACTGCCCCGGGGTCGGCGCCTCGCCACCTCAGTGAAGCTACTCATATAGTGACGCCTACCCGTTTAATCGAAACCCAGAAAACACCTCCGTCTAACGACCTTGTGGTTCACCGAGGTTCCATCCTACTTTAAAGGTTGTCCGACGTAAGAAACTTCACCTATTAGAATCAACAACTTCTGGTATTGAAATTGAAAATGTTACACCCGGACCCAATGATCTTCCTGAAGATCAAGGAAAATAAATCGCAGCTGGATGTCCACAAATTGGGGGCTTTCTACGTTTAGTAAGGTAAGAACTTGTTATGGAAAGTCGCTTGGGTGCAAACACCAGGCGCGGCAGCCAAAAGGAGCCATTCCATGGAAGATCAGCATCAGGAGTACGAACGGTTCATTGCCCCCATTGAAAAGGAGATGATGCAGGCTGTCTGGCGTATCACCGGCAATCGCAGCGATGCAGAAGATGCGTTTCAGGCGGCCTTGATGAAAATCTGGAAGCAATGGGGCAGCATTGGCCGGCACCCGAATCCCCGCGCCCTGGTTTTGCGGCTTTGCGCCAACGCCGCCTATGATGTGTGGCGTGGCAGCACGCGGCGTCAGAAGTGCGAGGAGCCTGGTATTATTCTGGAAAGCGCCGCCGATCCGACCATATCGGTCATCGAGCAGCTCGTCCGTCAGCAGCAGCAATCACAGGTCATGCTGGCGATTGGGCATCTCTCCAGAAAACAAGGCCAGGCCATCCTGATGCATACCATCGAAGAGCTCTCATATGGCGAAATTGCCGTCGCGCTGAACTGCAGCGAAGCTACCGTGCGCAAGCATATTGCCCGCGCCCGCGCCAGGCTGCGCAAATTGCTCGCGCCGACGGTTCCATCGATCACCATGGAGGTCACCCACTTATGAACCAGGAAAGAGTTGATTATGACATTGATGAGCACATCAAGATGAGCACGCAACTCGAGTTGCCAGCCGAAGTCGAGGCCGGAATGCGGCGGCAGCTGGAAGATTTCCGTCAACGGTTGAAAGCACGTCAACCCGGAAGGCTGGAAGCTCTTTGGAACTCTTTTTGCTATGCACTTTCCACCCCGAGAGTCCGGATGCTGGCAGTGAGCTGCTCGATCCTTCTTCTTGCAATGGCAGCACTATGGGTAGCTACCAGTTCAACGGTCGATAGCGGGAAGATGTATGCAGCCACAGTGCAGAAATTCAAGCTTGACCAGGCCCTGGCCTATACAATTGTGCTCAATGAACAACCCTACGTCGCAGTTGACTTCAGCTGGCAGCCTCCAGGCTATGAGCGGGTAAGCACCTCATGGGGATTGGAGATCCGGGTCGACCATTTGAAGGAGAAGAAAATGCTCCTGCTGCACTATCTCAAGAAATACGCATTCGAAACCTATCCGGATACTGGCCTGCAGAATGAGCCCAGCTTGCGTGAATACTTGAAATCGCTGGCACCGCAGGCAGAAAAGTACCTTGGAGAAAAGGTCACGGAGGGGCGCTCCCTTCTGGGGTTCCGCAGCAAAGAAAGCGACCTCGCTGATCCAAGCAAGTACAATGTGCTTGACGTCTGGATTGATGCTCAGACCGGCGAGCCGCATCATGTCGACATCACTAATTATGAAGAGGGGAAACCCGTCCATCTCATGCACATAGCCAACATCCACCTGGGAATTTCCCAACCGGCTACCCACTACGATTTGACTCCACCGGAGGGATACACACCGCTGGATTCGGCCGACCTGAAAACTGAGGCAGGCCCGGAGGCCCAGTTGCCGGAGCTCCATGCCGTTATCAAAGAGATGCCTGCGATGACCGCAGTCGTAATGCCAATGCATGGAAGCTATGTGCAGCATGAAATGGGAATTGCCAAAGTGGAAGCGTATTTGGAGCAGTCGGGGGTTCCTCCCACGGGCGCCCCGTTTGGCCGGTATTTCAACACTGCCGGCACTGTGCCTGAAGATCAATTGTCCTGGGAGGTTGGTTATCCTGTATCAAGCCAGCGCGCGGTAAATCTGCCATTCGAGCTCCGAACCATCCCGAAAGCCGTGATGGCATCCGCAATGGTGAAGGGGCCCCACGGAGAAGACGAAACCGGGCGATGGCTGGCTTTCCTGAAATCGATTGCCGGACAGGGGTATGTCCCAGCCGGAACAGCCATGGAGATCTGGACCGAAGCGCCAGACCCCACAGACAAGCAAGGTCAACTGACAGAGATGCGCATTCCCGTTGTATCTGCTCATTAGGATCAGCAATATGGGGATAATTGGAGGGCAGGTGTCAGAGTTCACTCCTTCCCAAACAGTCTGGAGAACCCCGAATAGGCTACCAAGGGAGTGACATCAAAAGCAATGAGGCCGGCTTTCACCAATGGCAGAGTATCCAGCGCTTGTCTGGCATCGTCAATGTCGCTGCATTCAAGTATCAACACAGCATTATGTCGATCTTGATCAAAGTACAGCTCTCGAATTATCCCCGCCTGATAGAGTTCCCATGCTCTCGCCGCCTCAGGTTTCAGATGAGGGTGTATTTGAGCCTCTGTAATTCCAGGTATTTCCCTTTCAAGTGCCAATATCTTCATAAGAGTGTGCCATGACCTTTTCAAGCTCACCACCGCCGATGAAAATGGCAGGGGTAGCCACGATGAATTCGTACTTTGAATTCATCGTGGGCTTCTTATATGCGGTCAAAAGCCCACGCCTCCCTGAAAAAAGCGAACGGCGTGGCTACCAAAACTCGCATTTTCATGAAAGCATTCCCTTACTGTAAATGCCTTGAAGCATCTGCATGGAGGCGGTGCTTGCCCATGACGTGTTGGCAATTGGAAGAACGTGCCTCTTCTTCTCGCGAGCTTCCAAGAAACGAATTTAATCGGCGGAAACCGCCATTGCCGACTTGCCATCTTGATTAGAGGTCTGGAACAGTTCAGCGATCCTGAGCTTTCTTAGGGTGGAGCGACTCTTATGATGATGACCTTCCATGCGCTTCAGAATGTCATCCAGCGTGCGCACAGCCCTCCCGATGCATATCGCATATCGCTGCTATCCGATCCGCAAGAGCCGCTTCATGGCGGACCATCTCTGTGCGGTGCTCCGTCAGCTCACCAATCAAGGATTGCAAGGCCTGGGTCTCGTTCATAATTTCTCCGGTTTCAGGA
>DATKMG010000290.1:0-5267 GCA_035541995.1 Terriglobia bacterium | reverse complement strand
GAACGTCAGAAAGAATAAACTTCTGAACAAGGAACCGTTCCGCATGAGTATCACTCATTCAAAAAAGAAGCCCAAGGCCCGAGGCAATTGAAAAGAGAGTTTTCATCCTTCCAGAGGAGGATGAGGCTCTTCTATGAATTGCAGGCTTCAAGGTGGCCGCCGCGCTCCGTCGCGGCGAACTCCCGGGTCAAATAGGTCGCCGCTCTGAGATCGGCTCCCACTCTCCCCCAATACCGCCATTTTCACTCACTAGTCTCACGAGAACATACCTGTTCATGATTTCTTCTGTAACTTGGCTATAGCGGCCATACACTGCTGCCCGTATGCGAGTGTGCAGGCAGGTGTCAAGGGGCGGGTCTGGCCCAGGAACTGGGGTGGGCGGCCCGTACTCTGCGCCACGTCCGGATTATTAACTCCCCAGCCTGCCCAAGGGTCTCCCCGGCCATATGGGTCGGAAGAGAGATTCAATTTCTCATGGAGCTTACCCAGAATCCCGTTTGCAAGCGCAGCATACCTGGGCGCACCTGTCGCTTCGGTGAGAACAGCCAGTGCATAAAGCACCAGAGGGGTTTCACCGACGTCCACAGGTTTTTCCTGGTCGTCTCCAAAAAGGTAAACCAAGGCCCGGTCAAGGGCCTTAAGGATCGCGATCCCGGGGCGAAGCGCATAGTAATCAGCCAATGCTACCACCGCATGCTCGACAAAGCCCTCTACGTTGTCTTTTGGGGGTTTACCGAGGTAAGCCCACCAGCTTCCATTCGGGTTTTGAAGTTTGAGCAGGGTCTCAGCCGGGGCTTGGGCTGCGTTCAGGTACTCTGCTTGACCGGTGTAAGAGTAGAACTGGCACATCATATGCAAATAGACCGAAACCGTGCGAGCGTCAACACGACCGAAATCTCTTTTCTGTTCCCGCAGTTGCTTACCACACCGCTTTATCCAATCCCAGGCAAGAGGATCGCCACTTGCCCCTGCCCAGGCCATTAACCCCAAAAGCCAGGAGTGGTCAGGTGCTCCGGCTTTGCCCAATGCAAGGTAACAGTGGCCATAACTGTGGGTCCACATCCCCCAGATCGGGTAATGGGAAATATCAATGTCGAGCAGGTGGCGCGCTACAATCCTGGAGCGCTCCCACGCCCCAGCATTTCCGCTTCGAAAATAATAAAGCAGCAAGCCCAGCAGGGGATCCCGCTCGTTGTTGTGCCAATAACCTTCCCTCGGCATCTCCCCCATGTCACCCCACTTAGTGCCCGGGTGGCACATATAATCCGTGGAAGCGGTCATGTACTTGAAGTCGCCATAATCGAATTTTCCATAGCATTGCAGGAGATCGATGTGGCGATCCAACCAGGCAAAACTCTCGTCGAACAATTGTTCGAACTTTTCGAAGCGCTTGGGATCCCGAGGCCACAGAGGCCCTAAAGCCCCCGTACTGGCCACATAATCAGGATCGAGATGGCCGCGAACAGGGTGAAGCGACTTGCTCCACCACTTCTTCTCAAAGGACGGCATCTCTCCATTTCCTACCCAAACACTCAGTACAATCTCCTGGGTCTTGGCCATTCCTTGGCGCGAATCCAGACAGTTCTTTTCAGCATCAACAAAGGCTACATAAGGATGTGGCATAACCGGCCAATATCGGCTGTTCGAATAGGCTTGTTCGTGAAAAGGATCCCTTGGTAACAGCGGTTTGGACAGCAGGTGGCTGGTGGCCCTTTCCGGCCACAGTCCAACACTCAGCTCGCCAGCCTTCACATACACTTCATTCGGGTACTCCTCCCAGAAATCTGGAACCCAGACTCCCAGGCTTCGGCTGGAGTTTTGAACGTAAAGCCAGCCTGGACAGTGTTCCCCGTTGCAGCCCCCACTAGAAAGATTTTGTACACGCCCATCCGGGTTCAGTGTCTTTGCCCAGTAACGATTGTGGTCGTCCTGGAGCAAGTAGACCGGCCAGTCCTTCAAGAATGGCCCATCATAGACTCCTCGCTCGCAGCCAAAGACCAATCGCTCAGGAGTAAAGTCGAACGGGAAGACCATCCGGATGTCGCGTATTTGCTCGGACGCGGTACTGCAGGTGTTGATCCATGTCACGGTAAGAAGGACTTCAGGGCGGCTCCTGAAAACTGTCCAGCGGATTGCAAAGTCAAACAGTGGAGCCCCATCCTGGGCGCGGCACTTTCCTTCGAACCGGATGGCTGCGCGCACGGGGCCTCGATCTTCTATGATGATTTGCCGTGCATCTCCAGCTAGTGCGGCACGGAAGATCTTCCCGTCATGCCGGGTGAGAACCAGGTCACCGAAGGCTAACCCCTTTGACACCTGACAAGCCTGACCGTCGGCTCCCCTTGCAAAGAGAGTTGCTGCGTTTCCTCCAGCAGTGTTGAGAAAAGTCAAAGTAACCTCACCACTGTCAAGAGTCAGTCCCTTATCGTCTTGAGACACGAGTTGAGGTGCTACAGGGGCATCTCCCTCTTTGAGGCTGTACGTCCCGGGGCCTGAGACGGGTTCAAATGCAACTGAAAGCCAACGAACGCTTCCGTCAGGCCATGCCATGGTCACCCGGGTTTGCGTGATCACAGGTTGACCAGAGGGGGAGAAGACGGCCAGTCTTCCGTAGTGGAAGAGCTGGCCCCGGGCGAAAGGCACACAGGTTTCGACAGGAGCTCCCAGGGGTGAAGGTCCGGCTGGTGGTTCCACAAAGATAGCAATAGACACCGGGAGTGAGCTGCTTTTCATAGCTTGAGTGTTTGTCAGGCGGCGGGAAAACAGCGAGTCGAAAGGAATGACCAACCCTGTCCCAAGAGTTCGGCCTATAAAGTCGCGGCGGGAAAGACGACAGGAACTATCGTTTTCTGGAGGTTTCATACTTCATCGTTTTCCATGCATCCTTCGAATATGGTCCATCATTCTTGAGTAATGAGTCAGAGGCTGTGAAGAAATCCTATCGGGCATATGAAGGTTCTCCGGTAGGGGCGCGGTGCTCATTGGTGTCAGCTTAAGCCAAGGTGAACCCCGCAGGGGTCAAATACGAGTAGCCACGGGTGAAGCAGGTGACAGCGGTCACCGGCGGAACCCGTGGTTCCAATGCCCGCCATGCGATCAACCCTATAGGGGTTGAATTTTCGACTCTTCTCTGTTCAACCCCTTCAGGGTTGAGATTCATCTTGCCTTCAACCACGGGTTTCGTTCTGGGACTGGCGTCCCATCACTACACCCGTGGCTAATCAAATTGTTCCCCTTCGGGGACCAGCACATGGCTTAAGTTGACACCAATGCGCGGTGCACCGCAGCCTGTTTGGGTTTCCGTTTGTGGACGCGCGGCAGCGCATCCCTACGCTTGAATTATCTCACTACCTTTGACCCAGCACATTCCTAGCGTCCGTCTGGCTGAAAGGGCTGTGGTTTCCAAAATTCAACCCCCAGTGGATCGTTTGCACAACTGCGGGAGTTGATCTGGACGAACGACCACATATTCGTCACCAAGTCCCCTGACAATGTTCTCTGCCATTTCCATGCTGGTCAGCCAATTGGCGAGAAATACATGCAGGAAACACGGACGTTGTAAGGGCGTCCAGCGTTTGATCTCGTTGACCATGAAAAACTCCGCGTCTCTTCTGGCCGAAGATGTAAAGGTGAAGGGCCCGGGCGGCCGATTGATGGCGCGGAACACGGGTGTCCCTTCCACCACGGTCAGAAGGTTGTCTAATGTGGTCGCATGGCTTCGCCCGTAGTTGGCGAAGATTCCCTGGATGCCAAGCCCCCGGGCAAGCGATGCAAATCGATCCGGTTGCATCTCAGAGTATGTTGATAGAATGCTGGCATCAAGTCGTCCGCGGTAAAGGGATGAAAGCCTCAAGTATTCCTTCCAGACTTGCGCCTGCTGTTCGGGAGGATAATTAAGTGCGTAGTCATCTTCGTGGATATAACCCATCCCGGTCAAAGCATTTAGAAAAGAATCTCCCGGCCGCGCATGGCGATAATAGTAATCCAGAAGATCGGGATGAAGATCCGTCGCGGTTGGCCCTATCTGCCAGCCTATGGGCACACTGCCGTGCTTGGGATCGTCAAAGAGTTTTCGATAGTAATGCCTGTGGAAATTCAACCCATCGCCATCTGATCGGATCAGGGCCAGATGAATTTTCTTCGGCTCAAGCGTAACAGGCGGAACAGCCTGCTTGAAAGTTGCAGTGGTCCCTGAATGTACTGAGAGGTTCCCAACAGTCGGGGAATAGGCATCGAAGGCAGTACAGGCCGTGTACTTAGCACACTGGCTGGCTAGGCGCACGCCTGGAGTTTCCCCAATGCCTCCGGTTTTATCTCCGCTGGTGGTCCACCCCAGGCAGGGAATGTTAGGAGGCCATTGCATCAGGATTTCACGGGCAAATTGAAATTCCTGTTCGGAAGAGGCCTTTGGATTCCGGTCTTCGTCTTGTGGACCGGAAATCCATAGGATCGGGATCTTGAACTCTACCAGATAATCGCGCAGGGCCGCTTCCTGAGGCGCCAGGATGGCAATGGCTTGCTTTGAGAGCTGACCGCTGAGCTGCTGAAAAGCCCAGCGATAGGCATCGATGTCCTTCTTCCATCCAAAACTGCGCAGGTCCAAGCCCACCGTACTCGAGTCCGGAATCACGCCCATGGGGAGGTTGAATTGATCGGCGGTTCCCGGCGCGGCAACCAGTCCGCCACGTACTCCCGCCAGCATGGTAGCTACATTGATGGTGGCGGGGACAGCCGGATCGATGATAAACATTTGCGGGATGCCCGGCAGGAATCGCTCGAACACCTCGCCGATTTCGAGCCAGACGACCTTGTCGACGTCGCCCCGTTCTTGAAGCCAATCCAGCCAGAGTTCGTCATATCGATCATGGATCAAGTAGAATTGTGGCTGGCTGCGATTGACAAGCCCTTGCAGACAAGAAAGGGTGAGCCGCATCTCCCATGAATAAGAAGTGAGATCACCGGTACGGAAAGCACAGAGAGTCCGAGCCGGAGCCCGGGACTTGGGGCAGACATGAAAGTCGTTTTCCCCCAAAGGAGCGCTGGCTCGAGCCACCAACTGGGTTGCCGAGAAGGCGGCGGCTGTTTCAATAAACTCTCTGCGGTTCATGATGTCCTCACGTGCCGTAGGTCTATTTCAATTTCGGATGAAAATGGCATTGGTAGCCACGGTGAGCGCACTTTGCGAGCCGCGGGTCTTTCTCCCCTTGACAAGCCCACACTTCCCGCAAACAACGCGGTCGGCGTGGCTACCAAAACCGAATTTTCAT
>DATKMG010000289.1:0-7442 GCA_035541995.1 Terriglobia bacterium | reverse complement strand
CCAATGCTGAATAGTTTTTATGACCATCTCCCAGCCAGGGTTCACTCTAAGTAACCGTTCTGGTCAAAGAATTACGGGGGAGCATCATTCTACCTTGATGCCATGGGCAGTTGAAAGATCAGTCCTGAAAAGCAGTGTCGGATCCATATATCTGTCCTGGAGAGCACCGTGGAAAACTTAGTTCTTGCCCTAGTTATCCTCACGTCGATTTCGGTCATCCTCCAAATGGTTTTCTTGGTGGCCGCCTTTTTCCGGGTGCGAAGAATCTCCACTAATGTTGATCGGTTCTACCAGAGTTTTGAAGAGAGAACCAACCCACTTCTGGTCGAGCTCAAAGAGACAGCCGGAGATACTCGCGAGTTGCTGAAAACACTTCAGGCTTCGGCTGAGAATTTTCGAGGGATCTCCGAGAGCGTCAAGTCGCAAGTCGAAAAGGTCAATGACGCCATCGAGGATGCCAGCACGCGGGCTAGAAATCAAATTGCAAAAGTCGATGGTGTCATCAGCGATGCCGTTATGAGGGTGGAAGCCACCACCTTAATTATCCAGCAAAGTGTATTAACTCCAATTAGGGAAATGTCGGCCCTGATTCGCGGGGTCTCCAGCGGCCTACAGTTCTTGCTCGGCAACAAGAAGAATCGGGTGAATGAAGTTCATCAGGACGAAGAGTTGTTCATCTGACCCCGAACACCATCCGTGTGCTGAATCCAGCACTTATCCCCCCAAAAACTGTCGCACTGCCTTTGTACCCAAGAGCCTCTCGGCCTGTTCCTGTCCGCGTCGAAAGGTCCTCATAATCTTGGCATTGTCGTGGCAAAGAAAACTGGCTTCAATCTTGTGGTCGGGGCAAATGATCAGCATCCGGTTCTTTTCAAGCGCTTCAACCACTCCAGCCTCCTTGTTCAGACAATTCAACCGGGAACTGGTTTCCCACAATCGGGCCGTTGGGTCGCAACAGACGACAAGGGTCTTGTCAGCTGCAGCCCATCTTGTCAGAGGCTGAAATCGCGGATCGTTTGCAAAAATCCGCATGGGCATTTTCATTGCAAAACTGCCGTCAAGGAAGACCGCATGTCGATCTCCTCTATAAACCGGTTGCGCAGCTAGTTCTTTACTCCCCAGGAGTCGACTTGGCTCCAGAGGGCTTCCCATTGCCAAGGGAACCAAACAGGATGCCTCGATTACGGCGTGGTAATTTGTGCGCGTCAACGGGCGAACATACTCCGAACAAAGCTCAGGCGGAAGATTCGTAGCGAAGACCACAGGTTCTTCAATATATCTTTCCGGCAGGTATTTGAAGCCTCGTGGCAATTTACGGGTGACGGATTTCCAGAAGTACCTCATGGCGTCTGAAGCCCAAAAGGGTTGATGGTCGACCCTTCGTACTCTGGTAGTAAAGACCAACAATTTCTTATCGTAATGGGATTCGAAGACGCCTGCCAGTTCGGCGTCCTCCATCACATAGCGAATTGACTCAATCAAATGGAGCCGGAACTTCCCCAAGCCCCAAAAGCTCCTCAATTCCAAAGGAACTGAGCCAGAGGATTTAATCTTCTCTAAGCCCCAATGGGTCCAGCCTTTCAAGACTGTGGCTTCGGTCCCTGTGGCCACATCGGCTGCGGCGTATCCGCCTGCAGAGGCCCCCATGCTGATCGTTGGAAAACAACCATGGTCTCGGGTCCAGCCCATGAACGTGTGAATGATGCCGCCTTGCCAGGCGCCGCGGCCAGCGCCGCCTGAGTCCAAGATCCAGCAATGGCTGAGACTGTTTTGCATCAAGGCAGAGTTGAAAGGCTGGAGACAGTCAGGAATCAGGAAGCTCCTCAGCAGGGAAATTTAAAGGAGGGGACGAACAACTCCTTCGAGAGCTTCGTATTTCTGCGGGCCAAAGAGGGACCTGACGCGGTTGCCCCGCCGATCAAAAACAAAGGTGGCGGGGATGCCCCCAATCCAGTTGGGATCGATCGAGTTGACAAATTCCTCAAAATCACCCTTGGATCGAATGTAACTTTCGAATTGAACCCCTTTCTCTCGAAGAAACTTCTTCACCTCTTGGCCCTGCTCTGCGTCATCCATGGAAAGCAAAATTAGATCCAGCCCCATTGAGCGGTAATTCTCGCGCAACTTAAGCAAATCCGGGAACTCTTCCCGGCAGGGTTCGCACCAAGTTGCCCAGAAGTTCAGCACAATAACCTGGCCATTGTTTCTTTGGAGTAAGGCTTTGAGGCCTCCTTCGTCAGCCGGAGTCACGACAATCTCCGGAGCATCCCCGGCTCCCCGAGAGGCTCCCCTCTTCCCCTGGCCGCAAGATGAAAAAAACCACACGGAAAGAACCATCAAAGCCACAAGAACGCCCACCCCGAGTGTGTGACTCTGCTTTTCGAGGGAAGAGTGGCCACCAAAAACCGCATTTTCATTAAGGCGTTCATGGCCCTGATGGAAGTACAACCCAGCATTCACTTGGCGGTTACCCTGGCGGTTGGCGAAAGTGAACCAAGTCTTGCGGCAATCAGGTGAATTTAGCGCTTGATCGTACACCCGAACGCCTTAGTCGTCGTCACAGAAACCGGCTTGCCGTTGAGGACAGCGTCGAGCGCTGCCTTAAGCTCATCTCCGTTTGCCTCTTCCGGCTTTGTTGTCGGATTTCTGCTATTTCCCACAGCCCCGTGATATTTCACGGTCATAGTGGAATCGAGCAAGAATACCTCTGGGGTCACCTGGGCGCCCAGCCGGTTTGCAACCCCGTCCGTATCATCTTTTAGGACCAGAAAACTCAGGCCGTTTTTTGAGGCGTGCTGTTGGACTTCAGGTGAGGGTTCCGTTTTGTTTGCATTGATCCCGATAAAGCGAACCCCTTTCTCTTCGTACTCCCTGCTCAATTCAGCCATGACGTGAGTGAAAGCGTTCGAGTAAGGGCATCGGGTGGCGATGAAGATTACGACCGTTGCCTTAGTCCCCTTCGACTGGCTGAGCGAGTGGGATTCCCCTCGGGGATCACTGAGAGTGAAGTCAGCGATTTTGTCACCGATTTTCACAGAACCCATTTCCGCCTTGGTCTGACCAACCGGCAGCAGACATGCAAGAAATGACCCCACAAGGAGAGAGCGTGACCATGGGTAACAGAGAATTTTATTTTTGGAGGCGATTGATCCGATGTTCATATCTTTGGAACTCCCTTTCAATCGAATAATCTCAATTGTGCGATTGTGATCTAGCTTGTTTACATTATAAATTCCCTGAATAGCTAGGGTCTACAGGAAATAACATTAGTCAGGATGCTGTTCTTCACAAAGAGCAGCAATGGTCTCGACCACAGTGGAGGGGTGGCCCCCATAGCTGAGTGTGTATGCGGGAGTTCGAGCCAAAGTCCTAAGACGCCGGTGGTGCCTGCGTTGCACGGTCCCTTCGGCAAGGAAGATGTCACGCTTCAGTCGCTCCAGGACCTCTGAGGATTTCACCTTTTGAATGGAGATTGCGGATGGGCATTTTCTATCTAGGAAAACCAAGGCAGCGGGTACACACGTCGGGAGGCAGTTTCCGGGAAACTTCATCTCCACGTCGATCTCCAGATACCACTCATAGTCACTTCGCAGGAATGCCGGCAGACCCTTCAGTTCAGGAAACAGCTGCGTGGAATCTGGCGAAAGGCGGACGTGCCAAGGCCGCCCCCATACGACTGGTGTTTGGGAACTGGAATCGAAGCAGAGATGAGCAACATCATCGGTAATGATATGCAGCCCTGCTTTCGCGCAGGCGTAAGCTAGACTGCTTTTGCCAACCCCGGAGGGTCCGCAAAGCAGTACACCCTTTCCATACTTGGCAACGCCTGCACAGTGTACCGGAGTGCAATGACGGTGAGTCGCCATCGCATAGAACAGACACTCGATGAATGCGTTGCGCAGGAATGAGGTATCTCGGGCTAACTCCATGCTCACAAATCCTGCTGCCTTCCCCGATCTCAGATCGGCGACGGCAAAACTGGCGTCCCCGCAGGCGATATGAAAGAAATGTTCCATGGCCCGAAAACTGGGCTTGGGCCAGGGACGCGACTGATGATGAACCGGATCCACGCATAACCGGATCACAAATTCGGGTCTTGGATATGGGTTCCCGATTGTGTACCGTCCAAAGCTCTCCCTGGCTGCTTCGAGGATCAATGGGGCATTGGATTCTACCAACAGGCGCAGACCCATTGGATGAAATATCTCACGGCAAGTGGCAGAAATACCCCAGTAGACTGGATCCAAGGGAAGGAGAGCGGTTCTCATCGGGATCTTTTGCTGAATCTCGACTGCTATGCTAGCCTAGGAATATAACAAACTTGACAGGCAGGTCAAAAATCACTGTCAACCCGAGAGGTCGATGAAGCGATTCTCACCCAACTACTGGGTCTACTGGACGGCGGGGGTTTTCTGGTCCTTGGGCCTTGTAGCCTATTTCCTGGTGTACAATCTCTATTTGTTGGATCTCCGGTTTGATGAGGGGTTTATCGGGAATGTCTCAGCCGCCTTCACACTGGGAAGCTTAACCAGCACACTCCCGGCAGCCTGGCTCCTGAATCGTTTCGGGATGAAGCGGATAATCTGGGCTAGTGCCTTTTCGACGGGAATACTCTTAATCGGCAGAGTCACCATTCTCTCTCCCACCATCCTGCAAATTCTGGCGTATGCAAACGGGGCGACAATTGGTACATGGATTGTCACCTGCCCTCCTTTCATCTCCCGTTCTACTCAGGTGCAGCATCGAAGCTGGGCATTCAGCCTTTGGCATGGCACGTCGATCGGAATGGGCGTACTAGGTGGGTTTCTGGTCAGTGCTTACTCCAAACAAGTAGAGGGCATCGCAAGCTCCACAGCAGGATTCCCCCTAGTCGAGAAAAAAGTAATCCTTCTATGCTGCGCTGTGGTTTCCCTGGCTGCATGCCTCATTATCCCGAGGGTGCGGGAAGAGGATCTCGAGACGCACCAACCTTCCCCGCTTCATCCTTTGAAGTTGAACTGGCAAACTACTTTGAAGAGTCGGGGATTCGTCATTCGATTAATTTTGCCTTTGATTCTATGGAGCCTTTATGTCGGCAGTTTCCCTCCCTTCTTCAATGTGTTCTTTTACCGGCATTTTCACCAATCCCTGACGGGGATCGGGCTGGTTTTCTCCGCCTCCCAACTCTGCCAGGTTCTAGCGATCTTCCTGATGCCCCTGCTGAGTTCCTGGTTGGGTCAAACGAAATCTATTCCGTTGCTGCAGTTCATGTCAGCCGCAGTCCTCTCCACAATGATTCTCGCAGCCAGTGCTATATGGGGCGCAGTCCTGTATGTCACATATCTAAGTCTTCAGGTCATGGTTGAACCCGCCCTGGAGGCCTTCATTATGGGGTCCGTGCTTGCCGAAGAAAGAAGCCTGGTGTCCTCCGTCCGTTACTTCATTTTGTTCCTGGTCCAGGCTGCTGCAGTTTGGATGACTGGCCATGCCATTCGCTGGGTCGGTTATCAGTCTTTGTTGATCTGGGTCTCCCTGGTCGGGATGGCAGCAGCGGTTTCCTTTATTTTGTTATTCGGAGGGGCTCCGACATCATCTGAGTCTCCAGAACCCGAACCCTCAGATGCAGAGCCGGTGAGGTCTGCACAATTTGATGGGAATCTTGTCACCTGCGAGGAGAGATGAGTCTGGTAGGAACTCGGCCTGAACGCCCCCACTACGTTGAAGTCTTCCGGCAAAAGATCCCCCAATATACGAAGCGGTTCAATGTCAAGGGCGGGATGACCGGTTGGGCTCAGGTTAACGGATGGAGGGGTGATACATCCATCGAGAAGCGACTGGAATATGACTTATACTACCTGCGAAACTGGAATCTCGGGTTTGACTTCAAGATTCTGCTCCTGACCGTCAGGCGCGGCTTCTATCATGAAAATGCATATTGATCCGGGAGGCTTATGAAATCCCCCTCACCTCGAATCGACTCCGGGAGTCCTTTGAACATTCTGCTGCGGCACTATCGCCTGATCGTGGTTCTGACATTGGCATGTGCAATTGTTTCAGCAGTGTTCAGTCTCTTTCAAAAGAAAGTATATCGTGCATCCACCTACCTATTGCTTTCAGGTTCAAAGATCGAAACCGGCCAGATGATGATGCCTAACTTCGTGTATGGTGAATTGTTGCGATCCTATGAAATATTTCTACTCAATGATGAGCTAATACAAAGCACGATTGAGCACTTCGGACTTCAATTTCCGCCTAATTCTTTAACGGTCGATAAGTTCCGAACGCAAAAGGTCATTGAGGTGGAATGGTCCAAGAATACACGCCTGCTGGAGGTCCGTTCAGAATTTCCCGATCCGCGCCTCGCGGCCGAAATTGTGAATTTTTTCGTCTCATCGGCAGTCCGTTTCAACGAGGAACTACATGCGCGGGACCTCGCGAAGGTCCGAGCTAGCTTAAAGGAGCAGCTCAAGCTTTCGGCCGGGCAACTGGATTCGGTGCGCCAGCGACTCAGACAGTTTCACCAAAATTCGAATTTGGCGCAGGCGAGTCGGGATCTACAAACCGCATCGGAGCTCAGCACCCAAAATCAAGAAGAAGTGGTCCAATTGGAAGTCGAAAATGCGCAAGCTCATATGGAGAAGGATCAATTGATTCGAGAGTTAAAGGAGGTTCAGGCAAGAGCGGCTCCTCAAGATATTGGGGCAAATTCACCTGCTGCGACAGGGAAAATTGTATCCGGAGATGCGGAAGGCAGGCTGCAGGAGCTACAAAGGCAAGTTGAAAAAATTACAGCCAAGATTCAGCAGACGGATGCTGCCATCGAAGCCCTGAAAAAATCCCAGGAAGGCAGTCGAAGGGAACTGATCGCCCTGCAAAAGGAGAAAGCCACCATGGATGATTCTTCACGACAGCTCCTGGATGAATATCAAGCCGCCCGGGACAATTATGAATCGCTGGATTGGAAGTATCAGGATGCCGCCACAGCTGTGGATTCCCGTTCGACGGACATGCAAATAGTAGCTCGGGCTCTCCCACCAACCAGGCCCTACAAACCTTGGATTGCCTTGAACTCAACTCTCGGAGGCGCATTGGGGTTACTGGTTTCGATCCCGTTGAGCTTGGCCTTGCATGCTTCGGAAGGATCTCGTCTACCAAGAAACAAGCAAACGGGGCTGGATGGATGACGCCCTCCATAGCAAGTTTGCTCCGGTCAAGCCAGGAGCTTTCTTTAATCTTCTCATAAGCGATGGATACGAAACGATTGGTCATCAGGGCGCCCTTCTTTCCTCTGTCCCTATCGGCCTGCCTCCTCTTTCTCCTAGCGGTCACGAGCTGTAGCCTACTGGCCGTGTCGATGCCGGCTGTACTCCTTGAAGCGCTGATAGGAATGGGTCTCTTGCTGGCTCTCGTGTTCATATGGAATCCGTCTCCCTCCAGTTGGTTCTCTTTGTATATGGGCTCAG
>DATKMG010000288.1:0-7813 GCA_035541995.1 Terriglobia bacterium | reverse complement strand
CCTATGACTTTCGCCTCGCGCCCACGACCAACAAGCCAACCCCTCCAACCAACACCAGTCCTCCGAGTATTGGTGGAAGAGGAATACGTTTATGAGCCTCTGCCGTAGCATGAATCGGACCGACATCAAGTATTCTTTCCTGACTGGTGTAGCTGATGCCTTGATAGGCAAGCGCCAGCGCCCCCAGGATGACCAATAGGATGCCAATCAAAATACCGGTTTCATGTTTTGTGTCTCCAGTATTAGGCGATAGATCTTCGGTCTCGAATGACCTTTTTCAAGACTACGGCGACACCTACAAATATCAGGATGTTAATAAACCCGCCGGCAGTGTCGGACGTGGGTAGCCCCCAAAGCCATAAGGCAAGCAAAACCACAAAAACTGTCCAGAGCATGTTGATCCTCCTACCGCCATCCGCATTTTTCCAGATCTTGAGTGGGAGATCGAGGCACAGTTCCTTTATACGCTGGAGGCAAGTCGTGTGTCAGTTCACTATTGCTCACCCCTCTGGTCAAAACGGCTCATCCCATAATGTCGAAGCTGACTTCGACCTGTGGCGCGCCTCTCGGAGCAGACCGTATGCCTTCAAGACGAAAGTGGCCCAGCGTGCGGTTGGCGTTCGCCAGCTGAGTTTGCCCTGGAGGACGTGGATGTCAACGGCAGTCTTTTTGTCTTCAGCCGTAGAGAAGATTTCTGACTTGCGAGCCGGTATGGTCGTGTTGCGCTCGATCAGCCTGGTCATCACCCCTCCGAGTGCCTCCAGTCCCAGTGAAAGCGGTGTCACGTCGAGTAGCACCACGCCCTTAACTTCCCCTGCCAGAACGCCTGCTTGAATCGCCGCCCCGACCGCAACGACCTCATCCGGATTGACCGACTGGTTTGGCTCTTTGCCACCGGTGAGGCGACGCACCAAAGGTTGCACCGCCGGGATGCGCACCGTTCCGCCGACGAGGATCACTTCGTCAATGTCGCGCTCGCTGATCTTGGCATTCCCGGAGTGGGACACTAAGTCGAACGATCCGATGATGTTTGGCGCGACTTCCAAGCACACTACTTATATTCCGGAGATAGTGCACGTGTCTGTTCAATTTCGCTCACTCATCTGATCAATAGTGAACAGACAGGCAGATTGCCTCGATAGTATTGTCTGTCTGGTCCCCCTGCGGGAACTCGGATAGCGTCGCATGCATGGAGGTTAAGGGGATTTCACTCACTTCTAATCGGGAAGCGGCCTGCGTTTTCTTAGCTGCTGGCGGCCGCCCTTAAGGTGGGTTCTCTTTCGAGGAGTTGAATCATGGAAGATCAGTGGAGGGAGGGGTCTGTGTTCGCTCAAAAGGAAGGAGGCTCAAAAGAAAGAGTACCTCCACCTCCAAACAATTGTGGTTGCCGCGAGTTCGTATCCACAACTAAAGCCTTACCAAATGCCAAGGAGGATAAGTCGATGTTAAGAAGTGTCACTCATCTGCAAGGTTTTACGCTCCGAGCCCTGGACGGAGAGATTGGGAAGGTGGATCAGTTTTATTTCGACGATAAGACCTGGGCCATCCGTTACCTGGTGGTTAGCACCGGCAGTTGGCTGGCGGGCCGGCTAGTGCTTATCTCGCCCATTGCCGTCGGTAAGACGGATTGGGAATCAAAGCAACTTGAGGTAGTATTGACGAAAAAGCAAGTAGAGGGCAGCCCAGACATCGATACGCACAAGCCCGTCTCCCGGCAACATGAGGCCGAATATTTGGGGTATTACGGTTATCCCTTTTATTGGGAAGGACCTTATCTTTGGGGCTCTATGACCGATCCGGCAGCCCTGGCTATTCAAAGGTCCGTTGTGGCGGAAGCATCGGCATCCAGGGCAGAAAAAGAGCCGGCGGATACGCATCTACGCAGCACCAAAGAGGTGACTGGCTATCACATCGAGGCGACGGATGGTGAGATTGGCCACCTGGAAGATTTCATTCCTTTCGAGAAAACTCTTAGCGCCCCCACGACGCACCGGCACGACTATCCCAGGAACCGAGAACATCTACAAGATCTAAGCAGAGAGCTTCCGGGGAACTGATCATCTGCGCCGCATCCTGGAGGAAGCCCAAACGATTGTCAGCGATGCTTTGGCGGCGGCGCCGGTGCCTGGGCAGGAGAAATGTCGTGCGTCGTCGGTACTTCATCAGCAGACGGCAAGCGAAGCCAAGGATGAGTGGCGCAAGGAGGGAAACCATAACTGATCCATTCTTAGGTCCGGTCCACAGCAAATTGGGAGGAGAAACTATGAGTAAACAGACACGTGTCAGCCACCCCATCTACAATCTTCTGCCCACGGAAGTCGAGGGATTCGATTCCCTTGCGGAGCTGGCCCTGGATATGCGCTGGTCGTGGAATCATGCTACCGACGAAGTGTGGCGGCAGCTTGATCCCGAACTGTGGGAAATCACACATAACCCCTGGGTTGTCCTGCAGACGGTCTCGCGCGACCAGGTTGAGCGTGTGTTGGCCGATCCCGTTTTTCGCAAAAACGTTGATGCCCTGGTTGAGACCAGGCGGCAAGCGATGGAGGCGCCCGCCTGGTTTCAACAGAATCATTCGCAGGGTTCCCTGACCTGTGCCGCTTATTTCAGCATGGAATTTATGTTGAGCGAAGCTTTGCCCATCTACTCGGGCGGGCTTGGCAATGTAGCCGGCGATCAGCTCAAAGCCACCAGCGATCTGGGCGTGCCAGTGGTCGGCGTGGGTCTGCTGTACCAGCAAGGCTATTTTCGCCAGGTGATCGACAAGGACGGAGCGCAACAGGCCCTCTTTCCGTATAACGACCCCGGGCAATTGCCGATCACGCCTTTGCGCCAAGCGAACGGCGAGTGGTTGCGGTTGGAGATCGCCTTGCCCGGCTACTCGGTCTGGCTGCGCGCCTGGCAGGTCCAGGTCGGCCGGGTGAAACTTTACCTGCTTGACAGCAATGACGCGGCAAACTTCCCTGCTCATCGGGGAATTACCAGCGAGTTGTATGGCGGCGGGCCGGAGCTGCGCCTCAAGCAAGAACTGCTCCTCGGGATTGGCGGTTGGCGACTGCTCGGTGCGCTTGGCATCCAGCCGGAAGTCTGTCATCTGAATGAAGGGCATGCGGCCTTTGCCGTGTTGGAACGAGCCCGCAGTTTCATGCAAGAGACCGCGCAGCCCTTCGAAGTCGCGCTGGCTGTCACTCGAGCGGGAAACCTCTTCACCACCCACACCGCAGTGCCTGCCGGCTTTGACCGTTTCGCCCCAGCCCTCATCGAGCAATACCTCGGTGGTTATGCCGAGCAGAAGCTCGGCATTGCACTCCAAGAATTGCTGGCCCTGGGCCGCCAGAACCCGAACGACTCATCGGAAAGTTTCAATATGGCCTATCTGGCAATCCGCGGGAGCGGGGCTGTGAATGGTGTGAGTCGCTTGCACGGAAAGGTAAGCCGGCACCTCTTTCTGTCTCGCTTTCCACACTGGCCGGAAGACGAAGTCCCGGTCGGACATGTGACCAACGGGGTCCACATGCCGACCTGGGACTCGGCCCCGGCCGATGATCTTTGGACGGAAGCCTGTGGAAAGCAGCGCTGGCTGGGGACGACGAAAACCCTAGAGTCGGATATTCGGTCCGTCTCCGACGCCAGGCTCTGGCAATTTCGCACTGCCGCCAGCAAGTCTCTTGTTGAATACGCTCGAGAGCGATTGTCCCGGCAACTGACGGCCTCAGGCGCGTCGCCCGAGGCGGTTGACGAGGTGAAGCATCTCTTTGATCCCAACGCCCTGACCCTCGGTTTTGCGCGCCGCTTCGCAACCTACAAGAGACCGAATCTGCTGTTGCATAATCCGGCGCGATTGCTGCGCCTTTTGGCTAATCCTGAGCGCCCGGTGCAACTCTTCATCGCTGGCAAGGCCCATCCGGAGGACCGGGCGGGACAGGCCTTGATCCATGAATGGATAGATTTCATCCGCCAGCCAGACACCCGACCCCACATCGTCTTCCTGAGCGACTACGACATGCTGTTAACGGAGCACCTGGTACAGGGGGTGGATGTCTGGATCAATACACCACGGCGACCCTGGGAGGCAAGTGGAACAAGCGGCATGAAGGTGCTCGTGAATGGCGGCATCAACCTGTCGGAGTTGGACGGCTGGTGGGTGGAAGCCTATACACCTGAAGTGGGGTGGGCGTTGGGAGACGGCCAGGAACACGGCGATGATCCTGCCTGGGACGCCGTCGAAGCCGACGCGCTCTACGACCTGCTCGAGCGGGAGGTGATCCCCGAGTTCTATGCCCGCGACAAGAACGGGATCCCCACCGCCTGGGTCCAGCGAATGCGGGAAAGCATGGCACGGCTGACGCCGCGCTTTTGCGCGACCCGAACAGTGCGCGAATACACCGAGCAACACTACCTCCCGGCTGCAGCCACCTACCGTGAACGCGCTGCCGATAAAGGCGCGGTGGGCAGGAACATAGTCAATTGGGAACATACTCTGAAAGAGAAATGGGTCACGCTACGTTTTGGCGACGTGAAGGTACAGACCAATGCGGCCCAGCACATCTTTGAGACAGAGGTATATCTCAATGACCTCGACCCGAATGCGGTGCGAGTCGAGCTCTATGCTGATGGAATCAACGGCGGCGCTCCGCTGCGGCAGGAGATGAAGCGCGTTAGCCAACTCGCAGGCATGTCGGGCGGCACCGTTTACAGCGCGGCTGTGTCGGCCGCCCGCCCACCAGCGGACTATACGGCGCGCGTGATACCGCACTGCGACGGCGTTGCGGTTCCCCTGGAGGCTTCTCGGATCCTGTGGCAGCGCTGATCTTACTGGAGGAGAAGCCATGATGAAAAGGCGTCCATTACCAAGGCATGAAATCGGGGCGGGCTGACGATGATGGTGGTTCGACCAAAGGTTCTCGCCCGTTGGGTTCCGTGGTTCTTTGGGCTGGGCCTTCTGGTCGCCGTGGCGATGTTCGCCACACACCACAGCGACGAGATGGCATTCGCTCAGCTCGTGCTCCACGCTCGGCCTGGCTGGCTGATCGTCGCCCTCTTGCTCCAGATGGGAACCTACGTGACGGAGGCCCGCATCTGGCAGCGAGTCCTTGGCCGCGCGAAGATATCAAAGCCGCTCCGCTGGCGGATGTTCTCGGGTAACTTTGGTGGCGGGCTGTGGATCGCATTCATCGGCTGGTTTCTCGACAACGCCGCTTCTGCGCAGATACAGCAAGTGATGTTTCAAGGTTTGCTGGCCGGGCACAAGGTTGCGCAGGCCATGAGCAGTCATTGCGTTGCCATTCCTGCAGAATTGACACTGCAACAATTGGTGGACGAGCACATTCTTAGCGGCGGGCAGCGTTGTTTCCTTGTCAATCGCGGATCAGACACTGTTGGCCTCATGACGCTGCATCGGATAAGGATAGTTCCGCGGGAGGAGTGGCAGACGACGAGCGCCGCCCAAGCCATGCTCCCACTGGACAAGTTGATGCGCATAAGGTCGGACGAGGAACTGGGGGTCGCCCTGCAGCAGATGGATCGCGACGGAGTGAACCAACTTCCCGTGATGACCAATAACCAAGTGGTTGGCATGCTGAGCCGTGAGGACGTCATCACCTTTCTGCGCACAGTGCAGGAACTGGCTTCTTAACGAAGGTGTTGCGAATCCAGTGATTCATCTTTGTCTTTCCGGATCAGCACTCCTCCTGATTTTCTGCGACTGAGGGAATCTGATGGTCTGTCGCAGGCATTGGCCATTGAGGCAATCTGCCTCACTGAGGCGCAAAGCCCTAGGGCAACCTGCGATTTCTCTCCAGGGCATTATCTCTTCAGGACCTCTAACTATTGATCTTACACGGCATCTCGGAGGACTGGCTCTTTGGCGAGTCATCTGCTGTGGGGTTGGTGAGGTGTCTACTCAGAAAGGAGACAGGGATGAATGGAAACCGACCGCTTTTCCGACTCACCGGAATCATTTGCGCGTTGGTTATGGGCTCCAGTCCCTGCTTTGCTCAGACATCCGCAGCCATGCCAACAGCTGCGACCGCTGGCACCATCACTGCCAAACATGATCTTGTGGATTGGGTTCTCAATCCATTCTGGATCGGGAGGTGAGCATGACAAAGCGAACTGTGTTGTTAGGAATAGTCCTGGCCTCGTTTATCATGGCGGGCTGTGGCGCCCACGTACGCGCTTACGGGTATGTGAGTGCTCCTCCTCCGCCGCCCCGCGTGGAAGCATATGGCGTGGCTCCCGGACCGGGGGTTGTGTGGATCGGCGGGTATTGGCGCTGGGTCGGGAGGGACTACGTATGGACCCCGGGGCGCTGGGTGCGCCCTCCGCGGCGAGGGGCAGTTTGGGAGCCCGGCTACTGGGAAGACCGGCACGACCAGCACCGCTGGCACGAAGGCCGCTGGCGCTGAACGAAGAGAAGGCTTTGGCCGCAGCCCAGACACACAGAACCTGATGCCTGACCTGGCAAGAGGCCGAGCGATGGACGCTCGGCCTGCCCAAATCGGCTCGCATTCAATCAGGCTGTGCGGCGGCGGGGTGACGCCGTCGAGTACGATCACAGCCCCAACGGCTCCCAGCCGAACAAGACATCTGAGCGTCTCCCGCGGCTCAGCTACCCGGCACTTCCGCACGGGCCAGAAACGGCTTCCGCTAATGCCCCATAACGCCGCACGCGTTGGCTGTGCGGGGCGGAGCCTGCTTGCCCGCTGGATTACAAAACCAAGCGAGTAGCGGGCCTGCACATTCGGCCGCAAACCACCGGAGATAGTGGTATTCAGCCATCCCCGCCGCGCCCAGCCGCCGCACCAAGTGACGGCTGGTCAACAGATTGGCATTTGGCCCGCAGCGTGGCTAAGAGAAAGTGGTACGTGACACCCAATGGAGGTGCATCATGAAGACCATCAAAGTTCAGTCGATTATTCGCCAGGCTTTCTGTCTGGTTTGTGTTTGGCTTCTGGCTGGCGGCCTTTTGGTTGCGCAACAACCAGCACCTCCCGCCCAAGCTCCCGAACAACTCCTTTCACCGCAACAGTTGGACACCCTGGTTGCGCCCGTTGCGCTTTACCCGGATGCCTTGCTCAGCCAAGTGCTGGTCGCGGCCACCTATCCGCTGGAGATCGCCGAGGCGGGGCAGTGGTTGCAGCAGAATCGCAATCTACAGGGCCCCCAACTGGTGGATGCGGCACGCCAGCAGAATTGGGATCCCAGTATCCAGGCCCTCGTAGTTTTCCCCGATGTGATCAACCGTTTGAACGCCGACATCCGCTGGACCACCGATCTGGGCAACGCCTTCCTCTCACAACAGGCCGATGTCATGAATGCCGTGCAGCGGATGCGGGCCCAAGCCATGGCGGCTGGCAAACTGCATTCCAACGCGCAGGAAACCGTCACGACCGAGAGGCAAGGGGACCAATCGGCGATTGTGATTCAACCGGCCAACCCCGAGGTGGTCTACGTGCCTTATTACAATCCTGAGTACATCTGGGGACCACCCCTCTACGGTTATTACCCCGCTTGGGACTACCCGTATTTCGGCTTTGGATTCGGATTCGGATTTGGCCCTGGCATTTATATTGGAGGCTTTTTCGGCGGCCTTGGTTGGGGTGGTTGGGGGTGGGGACCTAACTGGTACCATTGCTCGATCTATCAGAACCATTACTTTTTCAATCATTATGGTTACGGCGGACACGGGTATCGAGCTGGCGCCACCTGGACGCACGATCCCGTCCATCGGCAGGGAGTCCACTATCCGAATAGTGCGGTCAGTCAACGCTACGGCGGAGCTGCAGTGGCGCGAGCTGGATCCAGTTTCTCG
>DATKMG010000287.1:0-3362 GCA_035541995.1 Terriglobia bacterium | reverse complement strand
CCCTGAAAGCCCTAAGCCAACAGCAGCACGTCACCTTGTTTACTACCATGTTGGCGGCGTTCGGTACACTTCTCCATCGCTACACGGCCCAGACTGACCTTGTCATTGGCATCCCCATGGGGGGACGGAATTCTCTGGATACAGAGAAGCTGATCGGCTTCTTCCTCAACACGCTTCCTCTTCGTGTTGATTTGTCCGGGAAGCCGACTTTTCCAGAACTAATGCGCCGCCTGCATCTTGCCGTCGTGGAGGCCCTCTCCCATCAGGAACTACCCTTCGACAGACTTGTCGAGGAGCTGCATCCAGTGAGGACCTTAAGCCACGCACCGATATTCCAGGTCATGCTCAACGTCCTCAACCTCCCCGAAGCCAGATTGGAACTCGAGGGCTTGGAGGTTGAGCCTCTTCCCGTCACTGAGCCCGGGGCAAATTTTGATCTGACTTTGTATGTTCGTGAAACGCAGGCAGGCCTCGAGCTTGATCTTGTCTATGCCATGGATTTGTTTGAAGAGAGCACCATGCATCAATTTTCAGACAGTCTGCGGACTTTGCTCCTGGGGATTGTAGCTAATCCGGACCGGAGGCTTTCCCGGTTGCCGATTCTGGAAGAAACGGAACGCCGGCGGCTTGCCAGCTGCCACAATGTGGTCGGCCCTTCAAATTCCTTCACCCCATTTCAGATAGAGGATACGGATCTCTGCATCCCGTCGCGCTTCGAACAACAGGTAGAGCGACATCCATTCCGAATTGCTGTGAAAACACGGAATATTGAATGGACCTACGACGAGTTGAACACTAAAGCTAATCAAGTGAGACAAGCCATTTTGAGAAGGCGAGGCCAGGGAGAAGAACAGATTGGTCTCCTGTTCGATCATGATGCTCCGATGATTGCCGCCATTCTGGGCGTGCTGAAGAGCGGGAAGACCTATGTTCCGCTGGATCCCACTTATCCGATGGAGAGGCTCTCGCTCATGGTGCAGGACTCCCAGGTGAGCGGGATCGTCTCAACCAGAGAGAATGGACGCCTGGCAAATCAACTGGCCCAGGGTGTGTTACCGGTCATCGACCTAGACGAACTACACAATCAGCCAGGAGAATCAGGTCCCCTCGCCCCCATTCCGGCAGATTCGCCGGCTTACATACTTTACACCTCAGGGTCGACGGGGCGCCCCAAGGGAGTGGTTCAAAATCATCGAAACGTTTTGCACCACATTCGTAACTACACCCAAAATCTCCATATTGCTTCAGAAGACCGCCTGACGCTTTTGTCCTCTTACAGTTTCGATGCGGCCGTGATGGACATTTATGGGGCCTTGCTTAATGGTGCCAGCCTCTATCCCTTCAACTTGAAGGAGGGGGGATGGCATGACCTGGCTGCTTGGCTTAAAATACACGAAATCACGATTTATCATTCGACTCCAACCGTATACCGGTATTTCTTGGACACTCTAAACGACGATGACAAGTTCCCACGGTTGCGCCTATTGGTGCTGGGCGGAGAGGAAGTGGAGAGCGGGGACGTCGAATTGTTTCGGCGCCGCTTTCCCAAGGATTGCCTTTTCGTCAATGGCCTAGGCCCCACCGAATCAACATTAGCACTTCAATACTTCATAAATTTCGAAATCCCAATTGTCCGACGCAGTGTGCCGGTCGGCTATCCAGTGGATGACACCGAAATACATTTGCTCAACGAGGACGGCGAAGACGGCGGCGTGTACGGGGAAATCGCAATACGCAGTCCATATCTGGCGAGCGGTTATTGGAGGAAACCTGAACTCACAAGCAATGTTTTCCTTCCCGACCCCGAAGGCCGTGACCGGCGAATATATCGAACCGGCGATATGGGACGTTTGTTGCCGGATGGCAGCATTGAGTTTGCAGGCAGGAAAGATTTTCAAATTAAACTTCGTGGGTTTCGCATCGAACCTGGAGAGATAGAAGCAGTTCTAAGCCAGCATCCGGCCGTGCAAAGAACGGTGGTGCTTGCTCGAGATAGCGGATTATCTCAAAAAAGACTCGTAGCTTATGTCGTGCCCAAGAAATCGCTGCAACCTTCAATTGCCGATCTTGGGAACTTCCTGAAGATGAAACTCCCGAGCTATATGGTGCCGGCGGCTATTGTTCTGCTCGACGGATTTCCGCTGACGCCCAACGGCAAAGTGGATCGTAAGGTACTCCCCGAACCGATTGAAACGAGACTCGGGCCAATAGAAAGTTATGTTGCCCCCAGCTCTCCTATCGAGAAGATAGTGGCAGAAATTTGGTCAATGGTTCTTGGCCTCGAAAGGATCGGGGTTCACGACAACTTCTTCGACTTAGGAGGCCACTCCCTTCTGGCGACCCAAGCGATCTCACATGTGCGTGACCGCCTCGGTATCGATATCCCTCTGCGCTCGCTCTTTGCTGCTCCCACAGTCGCTGGTCTGGCATTGGAGGTTGTCGAAATTCTGTCTGAGAAATTCACATCCGTGGGAACAGCCAGCCTGTTAGAGCAGATGGAGAGATATTCCGAAATCAAACCGGATTCAACATTTTGACTGTAGCATGGGCTCTAAGGAGAATGGATGGAACAAGTGTCGCGGCAGCGGTAAGTATTGGGCAATGGGTCTCTTGCAAAGTGTTCAGAACAACCCAGATTATCAAGACGTTCGACGACTCAGTAAGGAGGAAGCAAAATGAATCAAGAAGAGCAAGAAGACCGCACAGTCTACAAGGTCGTTGTGAACCATGAAGAACAATATTCGATTTGGCCGGCTGACCGAGAGAACCCCTTGGGGTGGCGGGATGCGGGCAAAAGTGGGTTGAAGGCGGATTGCCTCGAATACATCAAAGGGGTGTGGACAGATATGCGGCCCTTGAGTTTGCGGAAAAAAATGGAGGAAAAAGCCCGTACGGAATAACCGGAATGCTCGACCTGATTTCAATACGCCAGCAGGATGCTCAAGCAGAGGCGCCTTTTTCTTCCTGCTTCTCGGATCGATCGGTGAAAGGGGATGGGTCAAAAACGCTTGGGGAATAGCCGGATGGAGTGTAATGGTAACTTGGATTTGCCAAGATAATATATGGAAGGATGAATAAGCGGGACCCCAATACCGGGTTAGTTTAGGGAAACTGCTTAATTGAGGTAGGATAATCCAACCAGGATACTCATCCTAACCATTCCCCAAGTCTCAAAGACCTCAACAAAAAAACTCGTTCTTCCAGCCTAGTCTCCCAGCCACTTCGTTTCCCAATGTCAGAAAACCCGCAGGTGGCTGGGGTACAACATCAACTCAACTCCAGGGCAATCTTCTCAATCAGAACTTTGGCTCCTCTGTCGTCCTTGGCCGCCTTTATTTGAGCGGCTAGCTGTAGGGCCTTCT
>DATKMG010000286.1:0-4272 GCA_035541995.1 Terriglobia bacterium | reverse complement strand
TGTGAATGGAGGAAGCACGAATGTATGCGGTCATAGAGTCGGGGGGCAAGCAATATAAAGTGGCGGCAGGGGAGACAGTTCGGGTGGAAGAGCTCGACCAGGGTGTTGGTTCTACCGTTGAGTTCAGTCGCGTGCTGGCCCTACATGATGACCAGAGCTTGCACGTGGGGACCCCGACCTTGGAAAACGCCAAAGTAGTGGGTACGGTTGTCGAGAATGGAAAGGCCAAGAAAGTAATTGTCTTTAAGTACAAGCGCAAGAAGCAATACCGGGTTTCGCGGGGGCATAGGCAGTCCTTTACTGCCGTTAAGATCGACTCAATTGTCCCCTAGTTTTAGATCTATGAGTTCAGGAGACCAACGTGGCACATAAGAAAGGGGTCGGTAGTTCACGAAACGGGCGTGATTCCAATGCTCAGCGGTTGGGAGTGAAGCGGTTTGATGGCCAACTGGTTTCAGGGGGCTCGATCCTGGTTCGCCAGCGAGGCACGAAGGTCAAGCCTGGTAAGAACGTTGGCCTTGGAAACGACCATACCCTATTTGCCAAAGTTGAGGGCTTTGTCAAATTCGAAGACAAAGGAAGCAAAGGCCGATTCGTCAATATATATCCAGCTGTTCAGTGATTCGTGGTCCATTTTGAATGGAGCCTGAACCAAAGTCCCCTGGGCTTCGGTAACCGTTAGCCGAAGACAGGGGTTTTGTTTTTTGGGACGGCTTTGTTTTCGGGTTTGTCGCGAAACACTCACTTGGAACTGAAAGGGTAATGACTGCTCCATTTTCGAATGTAGAGTGCTCTAATGTTTCTGGATGAGGCTCGAATCTTGGTGAAGTCAGGAGACGGAGGCAATGGGTGCCTGGCTTTCCGCCGCGAGAGATCTGTTCCCCGGGGGGGACCCAGCGGCGGAGATGGCGGGCGTGGTGGCCATGTATACCTGGAGTCGACGTTGCGACACAATACCCTGATTCAATTTCGTTACGAACGTATTTTTAAAGCTCAACGAGGCCGTCATGGAGAGGGAAGCAATCGCCATGGAAAGGATGGGCAAGATTTGATCGTTCAGGTCCCGGCGGGAACCATGCTGTATGACGACTTGACGGGTGATCTGATCCATGATTTTGCCCGGCCGGATGAACGACTCCTGATTTGCCAGGGAGGGCGGGGTGGAAGAGGGAATTCCAACTTTGCCACCTCCACCAATCGAGCTCCACGCCGCGTGGAGCCGGGGTTTCCGGGAGAGGAGCGCCATCTGCGATTGGAACTGAGGCTGCTCGCGGATGTCGGACTAGTCGGGTTCCCCAATGTGGGCAAGTCTACCTTAATCTCTCGCATCTCTTCAGCCCGGCCCAAAATCGGGGCGTACCCATTTACTACGCTGCAACCCAACCTGGGGGTAGTGGAGCTAGACAATTATCGGAGCTTCGTCGTGGCTGATATACCTGGGCTGATCGAGGGCGCCCATTTGGGGCACGGGTTAGGGGTTCAATTCCTGCGACACATCGAAAGAACCAGGGTACTCTTGCATTTGATCGATCTGTCTGATGATCCTGATCGGGATCCAGTTCGGGACTTTCAAACAGTGAACCGAGAACTTCAGGAGTTCAATCCAGCCATTCTTTCCAAGCCCACACTGCTCGTCGGTTCAAAGCTGGATGCTCTGGTTAACCGGAAGAAACTTAAAAGGCTTGAGACCTTTGCCCAACGGAACGGACTGGAGCTTCTATTCATCTCATCACTCAGTGGGGTGGGAATCCAGGAGCTGAAATACAAGGTGGCAACGATGCTGGACGGTCTTTCCCCTTCACCTGTTTTACCGGGCAAGGTGGAGACTGTCCTTGTTAACGAACAGGAAGAACCGGCAATTTGACTTGACTGCCAGCAGGAAAAATGTGGCAATCGATCGGACACGGCCTCTTCGAGATGCAATTCAACAGATAAGCTGCCCGATGACCTCTTTGCGCATTGGATTGTTGGGAGGGACGTTCGACCCGGTTCACTATGGTCATTTGGCTATGGCTGAGGCCGCGATTCGTCGGTTCCAG
Organism: Terriglobia bacterium; assembly: GCA_035541995.1. Lineage (GTDB taxonomy): Bacteria > Acidobacteriota > Terriglobia > Versatilivoradales > Versatilivoraceae > DATKMG01. Next base: position 2,233 of record DATKMG010000286.1, on the reverse strand, counting down.
CTCCAGGCAGTGTATTTTGTAACAGCCGTGAATCCCCCCCACAAGTCACACACTACTTGCGCCAATTTCTTGGATCGGCACGCTATGGTAGCCTTGGCGCTGATCCACAAACCTAAAATGGTTCCGTCCAGTCTGGAATATGGGCGGTCAGGAAAATCTTATTCAATTGACACAGTCAGACAGCTTAACCGGGAGTTCGAGAATCGTGCAGAGATTTTCTTCCTGATGGGGATGGACGCCTTCCTGGAGCTACCCGCCTGGAAGGACTATCGACTCCTGATTAGGTATTGTAACTTTGTTGTCTATCCAAGGCCTGGCTCCGACGGCGAATCAGTTGGAAATCGATTGCCTCGCTCCCTGCTGAAAAGGGTTTTTCAAATCCCCAACGGTGCACCGGTTGCTGTTCACCCCGGCCATAGAATTTATCTGATCAAGGACTTTTCGAACCGAATCTCGTCCACCGAAATTCGAGGGCGGGTTCGTCAGGGAGGGTCGCTAGAAAGGGTCGTCCCGAAAGCTGTCAGCGAGTATATTGACAGGACCAGACTTTATCTCAGTTGAGGATGTGCTTTGGAAACTAGAGACAAGAATTTGCAGGGTGTCATCAAAGCGGCTCAAGACAAGAAAGCCATAGATTTGGTGGTTCTAGACCTGAGGGGAATAGCGTCATTTACAGATACATTCTTTCTGTGTTCTGGCACTTCGACCCCCCAGATCCGTGCCATTTGCGACGAAATCGAAATGAGAATGAAAGAAATCGGCCAACGACCCACCCATATTGAGGGCTACCAGCAGGCCGAATGGGTCTTGATGGACTACTCCGATTTGATCGTCCACATTTTCTCCCCCAAGACACGGGCCTACTACAACTTGGAGCGACTGTGGAGGAATGCCCCTCGGCATGAGCTTCCATGAAGATCATGCTCATTTGGACAGCTAAAACTAAGGATCCGCGCCTTTCCCAAATGGTCGCGGATTATGCGCAACGAATCCGGCATTATCTAGAGCTGTCGGTGCTCGAGTTGAAACCAGGGGCAGGGAATACACCCGAACGAATCTTGGAAGGAGAAGAGTCCCGATTGCTGGAAAAGCTCAATGACAGGGACTTCCTGGTTTTGTTGGATCCGAAGGGAGAGGAACTGACTTCCGTTGAACTGGCTGACTGGATGGGTGAATTCAGAGAATATTCCGGAAGAAGGCTGGTTTTTGTGGTAGGTGGTCACTATGGAGTCGGAGCCCGGGTCAAATCAAGAGCTCATCGGTTGCTGTCCTTGTCCCGGATGACTTTGACTCATGAGATGGCAAGAGTAGTTCTGTTGGAGCAGATCTATAGGGCTCTTACCCTGATTCACCGTGTTCCTTATCATAAATAGCTGTTGTGTTTTTCCAGAGGTTGGTTATAATTAACAGTTTTACTTCGGGCCATATTCGAAATTGACCGCACAAACAGTGGCTATTGACATTCAAATCATTCCATTCAGGGAGGGTTGAAGTTTAGTTTCATGGATCTCAAAAAGTCTGAGCACTACAAAAAAAAACTTTTGGAAAAAAAAGGCGAACTATATCGCGTCGTTTCCATGACTGAGCAATACGGTCGAGAGGCAGACGGAGATAGCACCCAGGATGTGGCCGACAAGGCAGCTAATTCTTACACCAAGGAGTTCCTTTTCAGTCAGAGCAGCAACGAACGGAACATCCTTCAGCTGGTGAATGAGGCTCTGGGTCGCGTGGAAGACGGCACCTTTGGCGTATGTGTTTCTTGTGACAACGAGATTCAGCAAAAACGCCTGGAGGCGGTACCCTGGACCCGGCATTGTATCAATTGTCAGGAACGTCAGGAGCAAGGTCTTCTTGAGGAATAAAGACGAGTTTGAACTTCGATGCCCGCCCGTGGAGGAGTCTTGGCAGATGGGTCTACGTCCCCAAGGGTTTCCCTGAAAGTAGCTTTCAGTTCCCTCGTTTCCATTCTTTTCCCCGCCAGTTGTGTCTTATGCAATTCGACTGTTGATGATTTGGCCTTGTCACGGGTCTGCAAGGAATGCTGGAGCCGGGTTGCCCCTTGTCAAGGGGAAGTTTGCAGCCAATGCGGCTATCCATTTCCCTCATCGAATCTTCAGAGCACTTCTCCTCTTTGCGGTGGCTGCCGGAGAAGCTACTTTCATTTTGACTTTGCCCGGTCTTACTCCCCGTTTCAAGATCCGCTGAAGGAGATAGTCCATCAATTCAAGTACCG
>DATKMG010000285.1:0-6273 GCA_035541995.1 Terriglobia bacterium | reverse complement strand
TTGTGTTCCCTAAGCATTCAAGAAGAGCTTTCGCCTGTACATCCAAAAAAGAATAAACCATTCCACCATAAGAAAGACTAGCGCTGCAAACAGGGGACCATATGAACCCATGGCTTCCGCCGGGGCTTTAGTAAAGATGCCCACGATTTCAGAAAGCCGAGTCACTGACTCGGACAAGTAGACAGCCAGAGCATTCGTACCAATCACAGCGAAGGGGAAGGCCCATTTCCGATATTCAAGGCCATCAATGATCACATAAAACAACAAGAGCATTAAAGTCGCCCAACTGGCAGACAAGATCCCATAGGATACCGTCCACATCTTCATCACCACCGGGACAAATATCGACACGACGTATCCCAGCACTAATCCGGAGACACCAATGACAACCATTAGTTGTATTCTCGTCCCTTTCGAGAAGTGACTTCTCAGCAGCTGGCCGAGGAGGAGTCCCAAAATTGTAGTAGCGATGGTTGGGATCGTGGAAAGAACAGTCCCCCAGCCCTCCTGGAATACAGCCTCGCTGGCCCGATGTCCCAGGAGAGCCAGGTCAACCGCATAGACGAGGTTTGCATTTTTTTGATAGGAACCGACCCCAACTCCAGGGACAGGGACAAAGGCCAAGAGCAACCCATAACCCAGGAGGATTGAGCCACCCGCAATCGCCTGGAGACGCCAGGGCTTCCGGACCAGCAGAAATGCAATCAAGTAAGCAACGGCAATGGGTTGCAGCGCACTGCTCAACTCAATAATCCGTGGCGAGCCGAGATTGATCGATTCCCTCATTGAGCCCAACAGAAAAAGAATCAGGAATCGTACCACGGCATGCCTTGCCATCTGGGGATGGGTTTGAGTAAGTGAGCGCCGGGCATCGGCAAAGGGGATGGAGACTCCTACCATCAACATGAAGGAAGGCCAGATGCAATCATAAAAGCGCAGTCCTTCCCAGGGGCTGTGGCTCAGCTGATAGACGAGCATGTCGATTAGGCGGTTGTGACCGAGGGACTGAATACCTAGCACCAGCGAGCCTCCCCCCACGATCCAGAACATGATGAATCCGCGGAAAGCATCCAAAGAGACCAGGCGGGGGGATACCGGGGTTGGAGGAGACGATGATTCACTCCCGGGGTCTTGCCCTTTTACGACGTCGGTTTTTCCTCGACTTATGCTGGATGTGACACTTGGGGACACGGTCAAAATCTCCTTCCGAAATAAGTTGGCACCGATGGTCACCCGCCTCTTGTCGGTCAGCTTCAAACCATCGATCTGCCAATTGGTTCTATCGAAAGTGTTCCGTCAGCCTTCCGAAGGCACGACCTGCCTCCATTCTTCCCAAAGTGTGATGAGGAGTGTGCTGCCCAAAACGAGTATTCCCCCCAGGATAGCCATGGCTGTGAGCCTTTCGCCCAGCCAGATTGCCGCGATGGGCAGGCCGAAAAAGGTAATCAGATAGTTCGAGAGCGCCGCCTGGATGGCATCAAGTTGTTTCAGGGCTTTGAGAAAGAGCACCATGGAGAGGTAGTTGTGGAAGAAAGTCAGCAACGCCAACCCAATCCAGGTTTGCAGAGTAAAATGCGGAACCCGGGCAAACACATTCGCTTCCTGATGGAGAGTTAATGGGGTCATTATGACGAACATTGCCACATAGGTGAAATAGAGCATCTCCAGGGGCGAATAGCGTTCCAATACCTTCTTGCCATAGGAATTGTAAAAGGAACTTCCCAGAACGCCCGAAAAGATAAGCAAATTCCCCAGCAAGTAGCCTGCGCCGAAATCCAGATGCCCGAAATCGAAGTTGGAGCAGAGAACAACACCCGCAATGGCCAGGCTGAAACTGACCCAGCGAACCCTGGTCATTCGCTCCCCCAAGAGCAGAACAGCCAAGACCGCTGTGCACACCGGGAGTGCCAGCATCAACAAGGCCGCATTGCTTGCCAAAGAAATTCGAGTCCCCCAGGTTACCAATACCTGCCCCGGAAACACCCCAATCAATGCGAGGATCATAAATAGAACTACATCCTTCCAGTTCCTGCTCTGAACAGGTGCCGACGCTTTCCTTTCTGAACGAACAAAGGGATACAACAAGAGGGTCGCCAGAGTCATGGGGCCCCACACCGTGAACAATGAACCAACCTGATCCTGCACCAGCTTGATACAAGTAAACTGGAGGGCCCACATTAGATTGCAGCTGAAAAGGAATAACCAGGATCGCATCAAATTACCTATGAAAATCGGTTTTGGTAGCCACGCCGAGCGTTTTTCAACGCGGCGTGGGCTTCTGATGAGCCGAAAAACCCGCGGCTCGTCCATCTGCTGACAAACTCACCGTGGCTACACTACTATTCCCATTTGCCGTGGCGCATCCAGCTGCCCCGTGTTCAACCTCTGTGACCCTGACGACCGCCGGCCACTAAGCGCCCACGGCCGGGTTGTAAGGCATCTTTAGGTGATCCAGCAATTCCAGGACTTTCTGATTGAGGAAGACAATGTAGTCTTGATCGCTTTTGTCGATTTCCATTCGCAGTTCCCTGACGACAACCCTGGGCAGTATTCCTCGGGCCTGCAAGAGCATTTTTTCAGCATAATGGAATAATTCCATGTGCTGTAAACTAAACACGATTTGGGGCAAGACGCCCCGAAATATGGAATAGGCTTCATCCTTCAAGCCTTGGCGCATCAGCTTAAATACTCGGGATAGAAAGTCCGTCAACGCCAACCCCGGCATGATCCCGCAAATTCCCACCGGGATCAGCTCCATCATGTACATCCCGCCCCAACCCTCAATGACCCCCACTTCACCCTGGGTTGCATCAAGGATGGCTTTGATCTTTTTCCCCATCAAGGGGTCCTCGAGCTTGACATAACGGAAGTGGGGGTGAGCTTGGTGCAGGCCGGCGATGAAATCCGGTCCGATGGTGGGCCCGCCGGGGTTGAAATCCTGGATGATCAGCGGAATATCCAGAGCTTTCAACAGGCGGTCGAAATATCGGAAGAGGTCTCTCTCTCCCAGGGAAAACAAGCGAGGAACAGCGGCCGCTATGGCTGTGGCGCCTGCTTTTTGCGCAAAGAGGGCTGATTCCACAGCCAGCCGCGCGGACGGATAATTTACCTGTCCAATCACGAGGATTCGTCCTGCCGCGGCTTTAACTGCTTCTTCGACCACCAAGCGGCGTTCCGCTTCAGAAAGTTTGTAGAATTCACTGGCGTAGGCAGGGAGACAAACGGCACAGGCTCCGGCTGCACGGGCGAAGTCAATCAACCTGTGCAAACTCCCCAAGTCAATTGTCTCGTCATCATTGAAAGGGGTAGGGACAACCGGAATGACACCGTCAATGTGAATGCCTCTCGATGACTCCATTCGGCCTCCTTGCTTTTTTAGGCTTCGTTCTGCTCTATGGATGATTTCCGATTGCCGATTTCCGAATTACAACTCGGGGTGTCTGATGAATCAAATTGGCAATCGCAAATCGGAAATCACAAATGCATTCCCTCGCCTTTTCCCAATCACCTATCCATTTGCCCGTGCACTACCGAGTCCAGAGGCGGCAGCATCTGCCCATCCCTCAGCTTTTCGGAGAATGCTCGAAATACCGCCTGTAACCCTCTCCAATACTGGTATTCTGCGTCCCATCGTCCCAGCGTTGAATCCAGGCGGTACTCGGTGTACTCCATCAGCCAAGCCTGCCGGTAATCCCGGCGCAATTCAGTAATCTGATCCATGAGGTCGATGGGGTGCCCGTGTGATTGGTATGTCCATTCTGCGTTAAACCTGTTCCACCATTGGTCCTGCTTTACGATGGGTCCCAGCTCCTTCCAGCGTTCCGCCAGTTCCACCCCGGTGAGAAATTTTAGTCCCGCATAGTCCAGCATCTGACTGCCAACCACGAAACTGAAAAGGGAATCAGGATCGGCCTTCAGCCTTTGCGCCCGGTAGAAATGTTCGAGGGCGTCCTCCGCCAAAAGCCTTGTTTGTCGCAGGTCTTCCCGATGTTCCATGGATTTGTTCAATCGTTCAGTCTGCAGAGGATCATCCCAGAAAACATGGATCGTCTCCTGTCCCAAAGCCTTCTGGAGCCGCAGTTCGGCACTGGAGAATGCCTCCAGCCCTTTACCTATCTCTGAGGCAGAGGCAGGAGGGTGTGTCAGTTCCGCATAGTCTTGAAAGAACCGCTCTCGTCCGATCGGTTCACTCTGCCAGTCAGCAATGGCCCCATAGGCGATCGCGGGCCAGGCTTGTCGGGTTAAATTTTGCGATGAGTCGGTCCAAAGTGTATTCAAGTGCCCCACTGCTTTGGATTTTTGAGCAGCCACCAGGAACCGATCAATGTTATCGAAAGTATATTCATAATCCGGTACTATTTCCCTCCAATTGCTGACTGCAGTGGCAATCATGTGTGGGATCTTACGCGTCGTGAGTGGGTCTAGCCATTCCCCGTAGTTGGCTTTGGGGTCATATTCCCAGGCCACGTCGATCAATCCCGGCGGGAGTTGAGAATAAATCTCCGGATATTTCTTGATAATGTCGCCCCAGGCCATTACTCGTTTCCCTTGTTTTTGAAATAAACCGGCCACCGCGTTCAGCTGCTGGACAAACAACTTGGCCGGCGTAGCCCCGCTGCCTTCTTTTTGGGCGGCCATCTCAATCTGCCAGGTCTCATCAAAGCCGATATGAACGAACGGGCTGGGGAACAGTCGCACCAGTTCGTCGGCCCAATCCTCAAGTAGCCTTATCACCTTAGGATTGCGGGGATTGAATTCGCCGCCATGCGGCAGAGCAGCCAACTCAGAATAGCGCTCTACTCGAAACAGGTCGTGCAAATGGCCATACAGCTCCAAGCACGGAATCACATCGACGTGCCTCTCACGACCGTAGGCGATAATCCGGCGCACCTGCTCCTGGCTGAATCGTCCCTTGGGGTTCAGCAAGGGGTACTTCTCCAGTTCAACGCTGGCCTCACTGTAAAAATAGAATTGATTGCCCTTCCAACTGGAGAGAAAGTCCAATTGCCGTTTGACCTCCTCTTCGGAAAACAAAGGGCCATGACTCATGTCGACCATGATGCCTCGATAAGCCAATGACGGCCAATCTTCCACCTCCACGGAAGGCAAGGCAGCCGTGTCCCCCTCTCCTTCGATCAACTGGCGAAGCGTCTGAACTGCATAGAAAAGGCCCGCTGACGACCGGCTGCGGACCTCACCCCCATCCGGAGAAATCTTCAGGCTGTAAGCCTCGTGGGACTCAGGCCCGGTCTGCTGGTCCGGCAGAGGCAACGGATCCACTAATCCGGTCCGGCTAAGCAGGATCACTTTCCCGAGACCCACTTTGGCTTCGACAACGGGAACTCGTCTACCTAAATTTCGCGATAGGGCAATGGACAACTGCTCTGCGGTGAAACTGTCCTCTATAGCGGGGTCGGATGCAAAGCAAATGGCGAGCGAATTCAGCGGCAGTTTGCCTTCCCTTATTTGGATCTTCTGCGGCCTGGGCATGAGGACTTTCGCTTCTGCCTGCACGGCTAATACAGAACAGAGAAAGACTAACAATAAGGCAGTTCTTTTCATGGCAGATTCCTCACGGGATGACTTACACTTCCGGGTATTGGACTGTCGTCCCTCGGCGCAATGCCAGGTTAGCCAGATGGCCTGCTCGGGCCGCGGAGATGCCGGTCGACACCGGCGCATTGGGAGTTCTCCTGGACTTGACACAGTCCAGGTTTCCAACAGTCGCCGGTAATCTGGAAATTCCCGGGCTTGCGGCCCATACTTTTCCCTGGCTTCCTGGCAGTGCGGCTCATACACGTCGCAGACGGCAACGAGTTCATTGCCGCCCAGCCGGTTCAGTTGTTCCAGCAAATAGCCACAGCGGCCACCCACTCCGATAGCACCAATGCGGATCCGCTCATTGGCCGCCAGGATCCGCCCATAGGATACTGCCGTGACAGCGGCAGTTGATTTGAAAAAGGATCGGCGATGCATATTCAATATTCCTTCCGGATCACAGCCTGCAAGGGAGGCAAGAGCTCTCCGTCTTTTCGATTCCTTGTTGTTCTTTAAGAACGCTTCGTCCTGCCTTTGGACCTGTTGGCTCTTTTTCCGATGTTTTCAGGATATTTTATGGCGAGGGCCCTGATCTCGTACGTGAATTTCAAAAACAACTTTTCCCAGTTTTCGGCCTCTTCGGGCGTGTATGAATAAAAGCCTTGAGCATTTGACACTCCTCTTGCTCCGGATTGAACCAGCTTCTCCATGAGAGGTGGGACCTTGGTCTCACAA
>DATKMG010000284.1:0-6277 GCA_035541995.1 Terriglobia bacterium | reverse complement strand
TGATAAGCTGGTGGAGTACATCCAGGAAAAGATAAATGAAAGATGGGAACGCCTGGTAAAACTCTGCGGAGCGGATCAAGAGCAAGACAAAGAACAGTAGATCAGCGGTGATTTGGGGGCGACCAGCCGTCTTTCCGGCCCGCAGTAGAAACGATTTCCCGGCAACTGGTCCCATGAGGAGGCCAGTTTGCTGGAAGAAAGTAGGGCCGACAAAAAGAGAAACCATGATCATTGTGGTTGATCGTGTGACCACGGAGGAGCGACCTCTGAAACAACATTCGCTTCTTAGAAATCAAGTTTGTTCCGACATTTCATGCGTGGGCGGTCTTTCGGGTAGCAGATTCGTACTGTACGAGAGGCTCCGGAGCGGCTTTGCGAGTCTTGTGCTCGCGGGACAGGATGGGCGCCTTATAATGCCTTTCTGTGACTGCAATAAATCAGACGGGGGTTATGGGAAACATCATGAAGACCAATGAAGTAGAGGTGGTTGCGCATGACGTCTTGATCTTTGGCACGGGCCTGGCCGGGCTACGAGCCGCCGTGGAGATCGCCCGGAGGTCTAAGGACTCGATCAACATGGCCCTCGTGTCAAAGGTCCAGATACAGCGGCCCCATTCAGTATGCGCAGAGGGGGGCTCAGCAGCCGTCCTCCGTCCGGAGGAAGGGGACAATCTAGATCTTCATGCCTGGGACACCGTTAAAGGCGCAGACTTTCTGGCAGATCAGGACGTTGTCTCCAGGTTTGTCGAACTGGCGCCAAAGGAGTTGCTGCTGCTCGAACACTGGGGAATACCGTGGTCGAGACGCCCGGATGGCAGAATCATGCAGCGGCCTTTTGGAGGTCATACCTTCCCGAGATGCACGATGGCTCAGGATAAAACGGGTTTCTTCGAGGTGCAGACGCTCTATGACACCTTGATGCAGTACAGGAATTTCGCGCGTTACGATGAATTCTTTGCCACTTCGATCCTCTCCGAGAATGGTGAGTTTGCCGGAATCACAGGGATAGACATGGCGACAGGCAAGTTCATGGTTCTGAGAGGAAAGGCCATGCTTATCGGCACAGGTGGGCTAGGCACGCTTTACGGATTCACCACCTACTCTCAAACAGTGAGTGGCGATGGTCAGGCCATAGCGTACCGGGCCGGAATAAATATAGAGGACCCGGAATTTCTGCAGTTTCATCCGACGGGCCTTATTCCCTCCGGCATCCTCATGACGGAAGCGTGCCGGGCTGAGGGAGGACAGCTCAAGAATTCCAAAGGTGAGAGACTCATGCAGACGTATGCTCCAAAGATGATGGAGCTTGCCCCGCGTGACATAGTCTCAAGGTCTGAGATGACTGAAATAAAGGAGGGTAGGGGATTCGAAGGGCCCAGAGGCCTTGATTACATTCACCTTGACCTGACAGTCGTCGGAGCAGAGTGTATCAATAGAGCGCTGCCGTTGATTCGGGAAGTATGCATGAAATTCAACGGCCTGGACCCGATTCTTGAGCCAATCCCCGTTCGGCCGGTTGCTCATTATTCAATGGGCGGTATTGAGGCAGACATCAACGGCGCTACCTCAATGAGAGGAGTCTGGGCAGCCGGCGAGGTGGCGTGCTGCTCGCTGCATGGCGCCAACCGCTTAGGAGCCAATTCCACTACAGAGTGCATCGTGTGGGGCGGTGTGACCGGAGAACAAATCGCCGAGTACATCAGATCCAACCCACCGTTGTTGGACGTTCCGCAGGAACAGGTCAAAGCGGAAACTCAGCGGATTTATGGAGACCTCCTCCAGAAACAGGGCACGGAAAACCTGTACGACATCAAGAGAGACCTGAGGGAACTCATGGACCGTTGCGCGGGAGTGTATCGTACCAAGGACGAAATGAGCGCAGGCTTGAAGGATATCAGGGAACTGAAGGAGCGTTTCGGAAAAATCTACATCACTGACAAAGGATCTGTGTACAACACCAACTTGATAAACGCCATGGAGGTGGAGAATCTGCTGGATCTAGCGGAAATGCTGGTCGCAGCCGCTCTGGCCAGAGAGGAATCCCGTGGAGGACATGCCCGTTACGATTTTCCGGACCGAGATGATGAAAAGTGGCTCAAACACACCCTGGTGAGCTACAGCCCGGAAGGACCGAAACTCTCCTATAAACCGGTGACGATTACTAAATGGAAGCCGGTCGAGCGCAAGTATTAGGAGGAACAAAGATGGAAGACAAGAAGTTCGAAAACCGCTTGGGAATAGTCGGCTGGCTTGGTGGTGGCCGTTGGGGACTGGAGCGGTACTTGTACATTGTGCACCGCCTCACAGGTCTTGGGATACTGGTGTTCTTCCTTCTGCATATATTTGCGAGTTCTGTAAGGATGTGCGGCCCTGAGAGCTGGAATGCCGCCATGCAAATCCTGAAGAGTCCCATTTTGAGGCTGGGAGAATTTCTTGTCTTTGCTGCTTTTATTTTCCATGCCTTGAACGGCATCAGGTTGATTTGCATTGAGCTGGGATTGGCCGTGGGTGAGGCCGAGGAGCCGGTATTCCCGTACAAGTCGTCTATCAACAATCAGCGGCCCCTCGTGACGGTGTCGATGGTGCTGATCGCCATCCTCATCGTGTTTGGAGGCTTTAACGCCCTGTTTTTCAGTCATTAGGGAGGTTGTTATGAGGGAAACACCTTATTGGACCTGGTTCATAATTGCCGCTCTCGTAATCTTTGTCTTTGCCGGATTACATATGCTGGTGATGCACTTGTCGATCTTCGGAATCTTTAACCCCGCGGGCGGCGCGGCCACAGACTGGGGTAACGTTATCTTCCGAAGTCAGAATCAATTCCTGGCCTTCACTTACATTCTTCTTCTCGCCGCCGCTCTATATCACGGTTTGTACGGGTTGCGCACCATTGTGTTCGAACTCGGCCCCAGCAAAACCTTTCAAAATTCCTTCACCGTTTTTTTGTGGATAATCGGTCTGATTCTCTTCGGTATCGGTTCATACTCGGATATCGCGGCAAAGTCTTTGGAAAGACTACTTTAGGAAGGATGAGAAAATGGAAAAAGAGACTCCGAAGCAATACAATATCACCGTTTACGTTCGCCGCTATGATCCTGATCGGGACCGGGCCCCCCGACAGCAGCAATATATGATTCAAGTCGAAAAAGGACTGACTGTCCTCGATGGGTTAAACCTTATTAAGCAGACCCAGGACCCGACTGTGGCTTTCCGCTTTTCTTGCCGCATGGGGGTGTGCGGCTCCTGCGGGATGCTCATAAATGGGAAACCGGGATTAGCCTGTAATACGCAGATACTCGACGTAACGGAAACAGCTTTAACGTTGGCCCCGTTACCGAACTTTGCCATTATCAGAGACCTGGTTCCCGATCTTGTCCCTATGTTCGGTGTCCACCAGAGCGTTCAACCGTTTATCCAGAGAAGCGATGTGGAGGAAATGGAAAATCCGACAATGGAATACTTCCAAACGCCGGAACAGCTCGAAAAATTTCTCCAGTTCACATATTGCATAAAATGCGGCGCTTGCATGGCTGCATGCCCAACCATGGCAACCGACGAAGAGTATTTGGGACCGATGCCGCTCACTCAGGCATACCGTTACAACACCGATTCCCGTGACGACGCCGGTGAGGCCAGGAGAGACATAGTGTCGGCCTGTCACGCCATATTCAACTGCCACTATGCTGCGGAATGCTCAAATGTCTGTCCCAAGGGAGTGGATCCTGCGCGGGCTATTCAACTAATGAAAAGGGACTTGGTGCTACGCTATTTTTATCTGAGCAAGAAAAAGTGTGCACATGTCCATGAACGTCCCGCTGAATCCCAATATAAAGCAAAAGTTGAGGCCCCTCCGTTTACGGTGGACCAATAATAAAGGCTCTCGCGACCTGTCATTATGCGGAGTGAGCGATGAAGCAATCTCATTTTTTCCGGTGTTGGAGATTGCTTCGGGTTCACTCTCGCAATTACAATCTCAGCACACGACGTTCTTATACAGATCGTTTCCCTTGTCATCTACAAGGATGAAGGCGGGGAAGTCTACTACTTCGATCCTCCAAACCGCTTCCATGCCGAGTTCCGGGTAGTCGACGCACTCAACCTTTTTGATGTTCTCTTCAGCCAGAAGCGCGGCCGGTCCGCCGATGGAGCCAAGATAGAATCCTCCGTAGTTCTTGCACGCATCGGTGACTTGTTGGCTTCGATTACCCTTGGCAATCATGATCAGCGAGCCTCCCTGGGACTGTAAGAGGCCCACGTAGGAGTCCATGCGTCCGGCGGTAGTGGGCCCGAAAGAACCTGACGGTTTGCCGGGTGGGGTCTTGGCAGGACCTGCGTAATAAACAGGGTGGTCCTTCAGGTATTGAGGTATTCCCAATCCTTTGTCCAGTTGTTCTTTGAACTTGGCGTGAGCTATGTCACGGGCTACAATGATGGTCCCGGTTAAAGACAACTGGGTGCCGACCGGGAACTTTGAAAGTTCGGCCACAACCTCTTTCATCGGCCGGTTCAGGTTGATCTTCGCCACATCCGAATCTTGCTTACGGCGGTACGTGTCAGGGATTAGACGGCCGGGCTCCCGCTCAAGTTCTTCAATCCAGATGCCGTCCTTATTGATCTTCGCTTTTGCGTTCCGATCCGCCGCACAAGAGACACCCATGCCGACGGGACAGGAAGCGCCGTGGCGTGGGAGGCGTATGATTCGAACATCCAGTGCGAAATACTTGCCCCCGAACTGAGCCCCATAACCAATCTTCTGGGCAGCCTCCAGGACCTTTTTCTCGAGTTCCAGATCGCGAAAGGCTTGCCCGAGTTTATTTCCGTGGGTAGGGAGTTCATCCAGGTACTTGGTCGTGGCAAGCTTCACGGTCTTGAGGCACTCCTCGGCTGAGGTGCCCCCAATGACAAAGGCCAGATGGTACGGCGGGCAAGCTGCGGTACCAAGAGTCTTCATCTTTTCTACCAGGAATTTCTCCAGGGCCGCCGGATTCAGGAGGGCCTTGGTCTCCTGGAAGAGCGCCGTTTTGTTGGCAGACCCGCCTCCTTTTGCAACGAAAAGGAAATTGTATTCCATTCCATCCGTTGCGTACAGGTCAATTTGCGCCGGCAGATTGCAACCGGAGTTGACCTCTTGGTACATATCAGTCCCGACAGTCTGGGAATAGCGGAGGCTCTCTTCCGTATATGTTTTGTATACACCTTTGCTGAGGCACTCCTTGTCGTCAACGCCTGTCCAGACCCGCTGACCTTTCTTTCCGACGATGGTCGCTGTACCGGTGTCCTGGCAGAACGGCAGCTCAAACTTGGCAGAAACCTCAGCGTTACGCATCAGCGCCAGGGCGACACATTTATCGTTGGCAGATGCCTCTGGGTCGGAGAGTATCGCTGCCACCTGTTCCAGGTGCTCACGGCGGAGCAGAAAGCTGATTTCGCGCATCGCCTGATTGGCAAGAAAGCTTAGACCCGCGGGCTCAACCTTTAGCACCTCGTTCCCATCGATATTGATGACCGAAACGTACTCGTTTGTAAGCAGGCGGTACTTTGTCCTGTCCGGACCCAAACGGCACACTTCTTGGTATTCGAAAGCCGGTTTGTTCCCCGCAGCCAAATTTTCTTTCGGCGCAGTCATGCTTCCCTCCTGGTCAGTCATCGGTTTCCGGTCATTGCGAGGGGTGATTTATGGGATAGGCGCAGGAGATCAAATCCTGTGTAGGGGCGCATGGCCATGCGCCCTCCCTGGATTCCCCTTTTCACGGGAATTACGGGGGTTGCTTTCCCCGATTTTCACTGGGCTCACAATGACAATGAATGATTATCGCTTCGCCGTCATGACAAGTCCGGAATCTGCGATGAAGCACCTTTGCCGCCAATTTCGATCTGTCGTTCTGAGCGAATCATCTGTCGCTTCATCGCAGTTCAGAGATCAAACATAGCTTGCATATTCCGGGTAATACATGAGTGACCTCACGTATTGCTCGATGTCATAGGGCTTGGGCCTCGCTGCAAGACCACGCTCATAGGCCATCTTGACCACTGCGGTTGCAATCCGGGCCGATGCTTCTCTGATCTTATTTATCGGCGGATATACTCCTCCCTGCTTAAGATCGGTCTCAGTCACCACGCTTGCCAACGCCTTGGCTGAAGCCAAGAACATGTCGTCCGGCAAGGTTTTGGCCCAGCATGCTATGGCCCCCAGACCGACTCCGGGAAAGATGTAGACGTTATTGCCTTGACGCGGCACAAAAGTCTTCCCGCCCAGGGTAAACGGAGGAAACGGGCT
>DATKMG010000283.1:0-3513 GCA_035541995.1 Terriglobia bacterium | reverse complement strand
GCTTTAGAGGAATGGTTCGAAAACAGTCGAAGATAGGATCAGAGTCTGACCCTGAGGCCAGCCCCCGTCGAAGAAGATGGGGGACAAAGAATTCGAAGCGGGCCTAAAGTCTCTCCGTGATTCAAGCCGATTATAGGAGTCCATTCCCACACTCTCAGATATTCGCCCAGAGTCGATATTTTCCAATCGTTTGAGGTTCAACTATGGATTTGTTTTCGCGTCTTCCTGATAACATTCGAACCCTTCAGCCCTACATTCCTGGCAAGCCCATTGAGGAAGTGGAAAGAGAACTGGGAATCACTGCCATCAAATTGGCCTCCAATGAGAATTCATTGGGGCCGTCTCCCCTCGGCATGGAAGCAGCATGCCGATATCTCAAGCAAGCCCACCGATATCCAATTGGCGATGGTTATTATCTGCGAAGGAAGCTGGCCGAGAGGTTAGGTGTCTCAATGGAGGAGATTATTTTGGGCAGCGGGTCCACGGAGCTGATCGAACTCGTTGCTCGTACTTTTCTGACTCCAGGCGATGAAGCAGTCACGGCCTCACAGAGTTTTGTGATGTACACATTGGCAGTCCGCGACATGAACGGCCGAATCGTCTATGCTCCATTGAAGAATTACACTTATGATTTGGAGGCCATCCTTGGAGCTGTTTCACCACGAACAAAGCTCATCTACCTTGCCAATCCAAACAACCCCACGGGGACCCTGTTTACTTCAGCCGACTTAGACGGCATGCTGGAGAAGTTGCCTTCTGATGTCATCGTGGTTCTCGACGAGGCTTATTTCGAGTATGTGCAGGTACCCGGTTATTCGCATTCCCTGGACTACATACGCGAGAAGAGACCGGTGCTGGTACTCCGCACTTTTTCCAAAGTCTACGGTATGGCAGGCATGCGTATCGGATATGGGTTAGCTCATTCTGAATTGATCCGCTGCCTGAACCAGGTCCGCTCTCCATTCAATACCAGCAGCATCGCCCAGATCGCGGCTCAGGCGGCCTTGGACGACCATCTGCATGTTCGAAGTTCTGTCGAGTCCAATCGCGACGGTTATGAATTCCTGACCGGGCAATTGACCTTGCTCGGAGTTAAGTTCGTCCCTTCAGTGACTAACTTCATCCTCATAGATACGGGCCGCGATTGCATGACGGATTTCCAGTTACTGATGCAGAAGGGGGTCATCGTTCGTCCGATGAAAGGGAATGGCTTCCACACTGCCTTCCGACTGACTATAGGCACTCGTGATGAGAACGAGAAGTTCATCAAGGCGCTTAAGGAGATCTCTTGACCGCGGTTGTTGCCAATTCCGAGCACATCGCCAACATTATACGTCAGGCCAGGGTTATCGCTGTCGTAGGACTCTCTCCGCGGCCGGACCGGCCCAGTCATGTTGTTTCCACCTATATGCAATCGCATGGATATCGGATCATTCCTATCAACCCCAACTGTTCGGAAATCCTCCATGAATCCTGCTATCCGAGCCTGCTGAACCTGCCCGAAGGATTGAAGATTGACATTGTCAATATTTTTCGCCGCTCAGAAACAGTAGTCCCAATTGTGGAGCAAGCCATCCAGATTGGAGCTCGATGTGTATGGATGCAGGAAGGGGTCTGGAATCCGCTGGCTGCCCAAAAAGCAGAAGAGGCGCGTCTGGAGGTTGTCATGAACCGCTGCATTATGAGGGATCACCGCGCCTATGTTCTGGAATCATCATGAGGCGGGGTTGAAAGCTGCCGAGGTTCTGGTGGGCTTTACCCGGAATAGCTGGACTTTTCCGGAGCAAATCGTCAAGTTTTGTGCAACTTTTTTCTGAAAAATCCGTCTATGTATGTAAGAAGAGCAGTTTCTGGGCATGGGCCTAAGGCCTTCGGAGAGGCGGAAGAAATGGAAGCGAAAAACAATATGACAAAGCCGGAAGTTAGGAATCTTATTACGGCATCCATCTTAGACCTATTGGAGCATCTGCCGGAATCCCAGCGGAACATTTTCATTTTGAAACATTATCAAGGGGTACCAGAGCAGGAAATCGCGAACCAATACAAGTGCAGCAGAATTGAAGTGGAAGATGCGTTGCGCCAGGTTGACTTTACCCTTGTCCGACGGACCGGCGCCTTGCTGGCCTGATTTCTTTTCCAAACAGGTCCTTCTATGCATTGCCTCCTTTTCTTGCATTTTCTTTCCTTGTCCGAATCTCCGTTTTTCTCTTCCTGCTCGGGCGAGCGAGCAATGCAATTTCAAAAGTGCATTTGAAGTGGCGGGCTGCTGGCTGGAAGGTATCCTGAAGCTTGCGAAACCTTCAGGTTAGGGACCGACGGAGTCAACGGTCTCTTGTCCGCCACTTTTGATTACCTTTGTTGCGTGGGGTGCGAAAAAAAGTGCGACTGGTTGTTGGGGAAAACCTTAAATTTGTGTCCCGAAGGGACACTAGAAAGTAGCCGGTGGTTACGCGCCAGAGCGCGTTACCACCGGAATTTTGCCCCGAAATTCGTCTGAACCCCGGCAGGGGTTCCAAAAATCCTGCGTCCCTTACGGGACGCCAGGAGATTCAGGCAGACGTTAATGGACGAGTGACGGCACGCCTCGTCCGGTGCGTGGTGGACTCGGTGCTTGTCACTGGCTACTCTTCCCCCGAAGATTCCTCAAGCCTTCAGTTCCGGGACTTGTTGCACTTTGAATTGCGGGGACTGACGTTGACTTTCCTCGCATTGAAGTGATATAGGTGAACGTATTGATTTTTCCCACCTGGACAGGCCCGGGTGGCGGAATAGGTAGACGCAAAGGACTTAAAATCCTTCGGAGAGCAATCTCTGTACCGGTTCGATTCCGGTCCCGGGCACTTACTTGTCCCCAGCAACTGAGAAGCCGTGAGAAAACTCAAGGTAGGGGCTTGTGCCCTACCATTCGCCGCTGCTTTGTAGGGGCAGGCCTCAGTGCCTGCCCCCAGGCTGTCATGATCTGGTCGAGGGCGGACACGGGGGGGACACAGGGGTCCGCCCCTACCACTTACCTTTGGATTGGCTGGCGGTCTGGGAAGGTTATTTGCCCGAGAGCCAAGACGAGCTACTAATGTGCTATCTGGCCCAGAGTGGCCGGTGGTGTTTCCTTAGCTCCAGCTTGTCTTTCATGCTGTTATGGCTGGCTTGACCCAACCACCGGAAGGGCTTCACATCCACGTTGATCAACTTGTTGTCCGTTCCCTGATCCATCACGGTGTCGCTGAGATCAGTACCAATCACAGTGCAGTTATTAGTGTCCTGGTCGAGGTAAATAGCTGCGACATCCGCAGCGAGTCGTCTAACATTGTTCCATTTGACCAGGCATTTGGATGCTCCCTCCAAGGCAATCCCGTAAGTGGAGCTGCCCAGGATTCGATTGTTCGAGATGACCGCGCCATCCAGAAATATGGCCTCGATGCCCGCAAACGCCGGGTTCACCTCAAAGCCGGCAATCTGGATGGTGTTATCACTTATCACAAAGTCAGCGGTTTTCCCCCAACCCGAAGGCGGTCC